>CALGGX010000460.1 GCA_937916025.1 uncultured Selenomonadales bacterium | reverse complement strand
GCGAGCAGGCGCAGATCGCTATCGACGAGGCTGACGTGATCGTATTCGTCACGGACGGGCGCGCGGGCGTGACCTCGACGGACGAGGAAGTGGCGCGGATGCTCCGCACGGCGAAAAAGCCCGTGGTGCTCGCGGTCAACAAAATCGACAGCCCGAAGCAGGAAGCCGATGTTTATGAATTTTACAATCTCGGTTTGGGAGATCCGATTGGAATTGCCGCGGCAAATGCTTTGAATTTCGGCGATTTTTTAGATGAAATCGTTAAAAATTTCCCAGATGCTTCCGCAGATGAAGAAGATCCTGACGAGATTAAAATCGCTGTGATTGGTCGTCCGAATGTTGGAAAATCGTCGCTGGTGAATAAAATTCTCGGCGAGGAACGAGTTATCGTGTCCGATGTGCCTGGAACAACTCGAGACGCAATAGATACTCACTTCACTCAGGACGAGACGAAATTCACTTTGATCGATACTGCTGGAATGCGTCGAAAAGCAAAGATAGATGAACCGATCGAACATTACAGCGTTATGCGAGCACTTCGAGCAGTTGACCGTTCCGATGTGGTTTTGATGTTGATCGAAGCTCCCGTCGGCATTACGGAGCAGGATGCAAAAATCGCCGGCTACGCGCATGACTCCGGCAAGGGCTGCGTGCTTGTCGTCAACAAGTGGGATATATTTCCGGAAAAACACGATCGCTCGACGAATCGCTTCACGGACGATCTCCGAGAGAAGCTCGGATTTTTGCAATACGCGCCGGTTTTGTATATTTCCGCGTTGACGGGGCAGAGAGTAAATCGCGTGACGGAATTGGTAAAATTCGTGGCAGATCAAAATGCAATGCGCATTCAGACGAGCGTGTTGAATGAATTGTTGAGAGACGCGGTCGCGGTCAATCCTCCGCCGTCGAAGAAGGGCAAGCAACTCAAAATCTTCTTCATGACGCAAGCCGACATTTGCCCGCCGCGCTTTGTGTTGTTCGTCAACGAGCCGGAGCTGTTTCACTTCTCGTATCTTCGCTTCATCGAAAACCGATTGCGCGAAACGTTCGGCTTTGAAGGCGCGCCGCTGAAATTTACGGTTCGCAAGCGCGGAGCGGACGAGGACGTTTGACTTAAACGCGCGGCGAATGATATAATGCAACCGGTTTCAACAAATCGAAAGGAGAATTCTAATTGGATAATAAAGAACTGTTCGCGAAAATTTCGGACGTGCTCGAAAAGGTCGGCGTGAAAGCCGCGCTGAAAAATCCGGAAGTCATCGAGACGATTTACAATGTCATGACCAAATACGGCATGAAAGTCGACAAGGGCATCTTCTCAATCGTGATGTTCGGCATTGCAAACAGCGAAAAGCTCGACATCGGCGCATTGATGAACCTCGGCTCCGGACTTATGGGAGCAACCGCTCCTCAACCGCAGGCGACTCAACAGCCGCAATCGAATGCCGCCAACGCCGCAAACATGCTCGGAGCCCTCGGCGCGCTCGGAGCAATGGCGGGCGCGATGGGCGGAGCTCAACAACAGCCGCAACAACAGCAGGCGACTCAACAACAGGCTCAACAGCCGAATCCGCTCGATGCGATCAACGCAATCGCCGGCATTGCAAACGCGCTCGGCGGGGCGGCAAAAAAATGATCTTCAATCAAACCGCGCTCAATCGTCCGACGAAGTGTCGGGCGTTTTTTTTATTGTCGACAGCGCGCGCCGCGCGTGATACAATCAATCGCAAAAAGGAAGTGGTTTTTTAATGCAGGAACTCGAATTGAAATACGGTTGCAATCCGAATCAAAAGCCCGCGCGAGTCTTCGCCGATCGGTTGCCGTTTGAAGTGCTCAACGGACGCCCGGGCTATATCAATCTGCTCGACGCGCTCAATTCTTGGCAACTCGTTCGCGAATTAAAAAAAGCGACCGGTCTGCCTGCCGCCGCGTCTTTCAAACATGTCAGCCCGGCGGGAGCCGCCGTCGGACTTCCGCTCGACGACATTCTCAATCGAATCTACTTCGTCGAAGGCATTGAACTCTCGCCGATTGCCGCCGCGTACGTCCGCGCGCGCGGTGCCGATCGCATGTCCTCTTACGGCGATTTCGCCGCGCTTTCGGACGAATGCGATGCCGCGACCGCCCTGTATCTCAAACGAGAAGTTTCCGACGGCATCATCGCGCCTTCTTACTCCGAAGACGCGCTCGAAATTCTCAAATCAAAACGCAAAGGCTCGTATCTGATTTTGAAGATCGATCCGAATTTCGAGCCGCCGACTCTCGAACACAAAGAAGTCTTCGGCGTTACGTTCGAGCAATCGAGAAACGACATTGCGATCACCGCCGATTGTTTGAAAGACGTTCCGACCGTTGCGAAAATTCCCGACGCCGCAAAACGCGATCTCTTAATCGCTTTGATCACTCTGAAATACACTCAATCAAACTCCGTGTGCTACGTCAAAGACGGACAGGCGATCGGAATCGGCGCGGGGCAACAATCTCGAGTGCATTGCACCCGCCTCGCCGGCAATAAAGCCGATGTTTGGCGTCTTCGTCAACATCCGAAGGTTTTGTCTCTGCCGTTCCGCGCGGACGTCAAACGCCCCGATCGAGACAACGCAATCGATGTTTATGTCGGCAGCGAGAGCGGCGATCTGCTCGACGGCGATGATTGGAAGCGCGTTTTCACGTCCAAACCCGAGCCCCTTTCGGCTGAAGAAAAGCGCGATTGGATTGGAAAAATGCGCGGCGTTTCGCTCGGCTCGGATGCTTTCTTCCCGTTCGGCGACAACATCGAGCGCGCGCATAAGTCCGGCGTCGAATACGTTGCACAATCCGGCGGCTCGATCCGAGACGACAATGTCATCGAAACTTGCGATAAGTACGGCATTGCAATGGCAATGACGCATATTCGGCTGTTTCATCATTGAGAGGGCGGAGCAATGGACGAAAACAAAATTTTAATTGTCATTTACCGAACCGGACAACAATCAAGCGATTCAATCAGGCAAATGCTTTTCGAGCTGAATGTTCCCGACGGTTTTAAACCGGTTGCGAAAATTGTCGACGGCGAAAATCGCTGGGCAACTTTCAATTCGGCTATGAAAGAAGACGACGCGAAATACAAAATCTATATCGACGACAAAATTAAGATTTTCAATAAAAACATTCTCGTAGATCTGATCGACATTTTTCAATCGGACGCCAAGATCGGCGCGATCGGCTGTTCCGGTGCAATTCAATTGTCGACGAACGGCAGTTCTCATATGTCGGAAAAGCGTTTCGGCAGAATGTTCATCGGCGAAAATCCAAAGCAATTCAATTGGGGCGATGATATTGCCGAACGTTTTCGGGAAGTGGAAATTCTCGACGGCTTTTTGATTGCAACGCAATACGATGTCGACTGGCGCGAAGATATTTTCAACGAAAATTCTTTCGGCGACGCGGCGCAATGTTTGGAACTCCGTCGGCGCGGATACAAATGCGTTGCAGTCAATCAATCGGAGCCTTGGGTGTGGTATCAATCAAATTCGATGCCGTATCATGAAGAATGCCGCAAAGCATTTTTGATCGAATACTCGAAAGAGCTCTATCCGAAGGTTCAGATATTGATCCCGACATACAACCGCCCGGAATTTTTTAAAGCAGCCCTCGAAAGTGCGATCAATCAGACGTATCAAAACATCGAGATCATCATCAGCGACGACAGTACAAACGAGGCGACGAATGCAGCCGTGCGTCCTTATCTCGAAACGGACGCGCGCATAAAATATTTCCGAAACCCGGGCTTTACCGCCGGTGACAACAGCAATTTCTTGAATCAATATCAAAAAGATCATCCGGAAGCGGAATATTTCAGCTGGCTTTTCGATGATGATCTTTTTTATCCGCCGAAGCTCGAGCGAATGGTCGAAGCATATCGGAATAATCCGGACGTTTCGCTCGTGAGCTCCAAGCGACATAACATCGACGCGAACGGCAAGATTATCGGTCAAATGGAGCCGTTGCATCCGAAGACGGAAAAACTGCAGGGCGAGGAAGTCGGCAAGCATCTGCTGATGTATACCGCCAATCGGATCGGCGAGCCGTCGACGGTGTTGTTATGCAAGAAATTCCTCGTCGATGAAGACAAAAAACATTGGCGCAAGCGTCCGAACATGATCGACAAGCCGAACGCGCTCGGCGATTACTCGCAATGGCTGTATCTGCTCGAGCAGGGGAATATTTATTGGTTTGATGAATTTCTCTCGGCTCGGCGCGTGCATGAAGGGCAGGATTCTCAACAAATCGGAACGTGGGTGGAGATTTACATCAATTTTGCGGAAGAGGTCAACGAATTTTGGCGGCGTAAAAAATTCCTTACAACGGACGCGGAACTTCGACACACGATCATCATTTGGTTGACGAAGGCGGCGGGTGCATTGCAAAGCGCATTTCTTAAAGGCTATGAAGGGCGCGAGACTCGTATGATTGAAAAAGTGATCCCGGCGATGGTCAATGCGCTTCAAAACGGCGGCAACATCAAATTGCCGCAATGGCCGAAGAAATGACAATGCGTAATTCGTAATTTGTAATTCGTAATGCGGAATGAGGAATTAGGAATGAGGAATTTAAATTGAAAGTGGTATTATTGGCGGGAGGACTCGGCACGCGCATTCGCGAAGAGTCGCAATTCATTCCGAAACCGATGATCGAAATCGGCGGGCATCCGATCCTCTGGCACATCATGAAAATCTATTCGCATTTCGGATTTAACGAATTCATCATCTGCGCGGGCTATAAGCAACACATCATCAAAGAATTTTTCGCGCGGCATAATCTCTACAACTCGGACGTGACGTTTGACTTTACCGACGGCGGCAAGATCACCGTCCATAACGACTTTTCCGAACCGTGGAAAGTGACGGTCATAAACACCGGTTACATGACAAACACGGGCGGACGCATGATGAAAATTCGCGAATATCTCAACGGCGAGCGTTTCATGATGACATACGGCGACGGCGTTTCCGATGTCGACATCAACGCGCTGTTGGAATTTCACAAATCGCACGGAAAAATCTGCACTCTGACGACGGTGCATCCGGCGACGCAATTCGGCGTCATTGACATTGACGGCAATCGGGTTGCCGCCTTCCGCGAGAAGACAAACAAAGACGTCGTCAACATCAACGGCGGCTTCATGGTGCTCGAGCCCGGCGTTTTCGATTACATCACGGGCGATTACATGTTCGAGAACGAGCCGATGAATCGATTGGTTGCCGCCGATCAAGTCATGGCGTATAAGCATGGCGGCTTTTGGCAATGCATGGATACGATCCGAGACAAGCGCAATCTCGAAACGCTCTGGACAGCCGGACGCGCGCCATGGAAGCTGTGGAAATAATCCGGACTTGGAAATTAATTATGCATTACGCATTACGAATTATCAATTGCTTTTTGGGGGCAGGCAATGCAGAAAGATTTTTGGGAAGGTAAACGGGTTTTCATAACGGGGCACACCGGCTTCAAGGGCTCGTGGCTCGCATTCATTCTTCAATCGTTCGGCGCAAAAGTTACGGGCTATTCACTGGAGCCGCCGACAAATCCGAATCTCTTCAGTCTGATCAAACTGAACAAATACATTCACTCTGCGCGCGGCGACATTCGCAATTTGACGGTGCTCAGAAAAATTCTCAATCAGCATCAGCCGGAGATAATCTTTCATCTGGCAGCGCAACCGCTCGTGCTCGAAGGATATAAAAATCCGCCGTTGACTTACGAGACGAACGTCATGGGCACCGTCAATCTCTTCGAGAGCATCAGAAATTGCGATTCCGTACGCTCGGTCGTCAACGTCACCACCGACAAGGTCTATCACAACAACGAATGGACGTATGCTTATCGCGAGACCGATCTGCTCGACGGCATCGATCCGTACTCGAACAGCAAGAGTTGCTCGGAATTGATCACGAACTGCTACATTCGGAGTTTTTTTTCCGATCGTCCGATTGCGGTATCGACGATGCGCGCGGGAAATGTGATCGGCGGCGGCGATTTTGCCGAGTTCAGAATTATTCCCGACTGTATCCGCGCGGCGTTCCGGAACGTGCCGATTGAAGTTCGCAATCCGAATTCGGTTCGTCCGTACCAACATGTTCTCGAGCCGCTGTTTGCGTATTTGACGGTCGCTCAAGCGCAATATGAAGATGCGTCGTTTGCGGGCAATTACAACGTCGGACCGGACGAGAGCGATTGCGTGACGACCGGCGAACTCGCCGACATTTTCTGCAATGCATGGGGCAACGGTTTGAAATGGAAAACGCAGGCGATTGAGCAGCCGCGCGAAGCGAATTTTCTCAAACTCGATTGCTCGAAATTCAAGGCGAAGTTCAATTGGACGCCGCGCTGGACGGTGCGTGAAGCCGTCGACAAGACAATCGATTGGACGAAGATATATCGCGTGAAGGGCAGCCTCATCGGTTGCATGATCAATCAGATCGAAGAGTATCTCGAGAGGTGATTTGATGACACAACGGCAGTTGCACGATGACATTCTCGCGCTCGTCGAAAAATACTGCGATGAATTTCATGCCGAAAAAGAGTTCCGCGCGGGAGATCGGATCAATTACGCGGGGCGCGTTTACGATGCGGAGGAGATGGAGAATCTCGTCGACAGCGCGTTGGAATTTTGGCTTACGGCAGGCAGATACGCGGCGGAATTCGAGCGAGGGCTGGCGAAATATCTCGGAGTCAAGTTCTGCTCGGCAGTCAATTCCGGTTCCTCGGCGAATTTGCTCGCGTTCATGACGTTGACTTCGCCTCTGCTCGGAGATCGGCGCATCAAACGCGGCGATGAAGTGATCACGGTTGCGGCAGGCTTTCCGACGACTGTCTCGCCGATCATTCAGTACGGCGCGGTGCCGGTGTTTGTCGACGTGACGATTCCGCAATACAACATCGACGTTTCGCGACTCGAAGACGCGCTTTCGGAAAAAACGAAGGCGATCATGATCGCGCACACGCTCGGCAATCCTTTCGATCTGAAGTCGGTCAAAGCGTTTTGCGATCGACACGGATTGTGGTTGGTGGAAGATAATTGCGATGCGCTCGGCTCGAAATATACAATCGACGGCGAAGAGAAACTCACGGGAACGATTGGCGATATCGGCACGTCGAGTTTTTATCCGCCGCATCACATGACAATGGGCGAGGGCGGCGCGGTTTACACGAACAATCCTCTGCTCAACAAAATCATTCGCTCGTTCAGGGATTGGGGACGCGATTGCGCGTGTCCTTCCGGGCGCGACAACGTTTGCGGTCATCGTTTCGACGGGCAGTTCGGCGAGCTTCCGCGCGGATATGATCATAAGTACGTGTACTCGCATTTCGGATATAACTTGAAAGTGACGGAAATGCAGGCGGCGATCGGCTGTGCGCAATTGAAAAAACTGCCGTCATTCGGCGAAGCTCGGCGTAAGAATTTTGCGCGGCTGTCGGACGGCTTGCGTGATCTCGGCGATAAATTCATTCTGCCGGAGTCTTGCGCGAATTCAGACCCGAGTTGGTTCGGCTTTCTGCTTACATGTCGGGAAGGCGTCGAGCGATCGGAAGTCGTGAAATTCATCGAGTCGCGGAATGTGCAGACGCGAATGCTGTTCGCGGGCAATTTGATCAAGCATCCGTGTTTCGACGAAATGAGATCGCGCGGCGCGGGATATCGCGTGGTCGGCTCGCTCGAAAATACCGATCGGATCATGCGAGATACGTTTTGGCTCGGCGTTTACCCCGGCATGACAGACGGGATGATCGACTTCATGAGCGAAACCGTCCGCGCGGCGATTGGAAGGAGCTGATGTTTTTTGAAAACAACGGTGGCGAAGTATATCGCCGATTTTTTTGCCGCTCGCGACATCAAAAATGTTTTCATGGTGACGGGCGGCGGCGCGATGTTTCTTAATGACGCGTTCGGACATCAAAGCGAGTTGCATTGCCTTTACAATCATCACGAACAGGCATGCGCGATTGCGGCAGAAAGTTTCGCGCGCATTCACAACAAACCCGCCATCGCATGCGTGACGACCGGTCCCGGCGGCACCAACGCGTTGACGGGAGTGCTCGGCGCGTGGCTCGACTCGATTCCGATGATCGTGATTTCCGGTCAAGTGCGTTTCGATACGACGGTTCGCTCGACCGGACTTCCGCTCCGACAGCTCGGAGATCAGGAATTCGACATTACGCAAGCCGCGCGGGCGATGACGAAATTCGCCGAGATGATCACCGATCCACTCGAGATCAGACGTTGCCTCGAGGAAATGTTGTATCTCGCAACGCACGGACGTCCGGGACCGGTGTGGTTGGACGTTCCGATCAACATTCAATCGGCAACGATCGAAACCGAGCAACTCAAACCGTTTGCTTTGCGGGATTCGGTCAAGGCAATCGAGCAGCCGAAGTATGATGAAAGTTTGACGGCGACGATTCTCGAGCGGATCAAAAATGCCAAGCGTCCGGTATTCAATGTCGGCAACGGAATTCGCATTGCCGGAGCTTACAAAGAATTTCTTCGCGTCGTCGAAAAACTCAACATCCCCGTCGTCACGGGTTGGGACAGTATCGATCTGATTGCGGACGAGCATCCGCTCTATGCGGGGCGCGCGGGCATCATGGGCGATCGCGCGGGCAATTTCGCCGTGCAGAATTCGGATTTGCTTCTCTCGATCGGCAGTCGATTGAGTTTGCGGCAGGTCGGTTTCAATTACAAGACTTGGGCGCGCGAGGCTTTTGTCATCGCAAACGACATCGATCAAATCGAATTGAAAAAGCCGACGTTGCATGTCGAATTGCCGGTATGGGCGGACGCGAAAGATTTTCTCGTCGCGCTCGACACCGCGCTTCCGAACGAAAAATTCACCGATAATGCCGAGTGGATTGATCAATGTCGAAAATGGCGGCAGAAATATCCCGTCGTTCAGCCGAAGCATTTCGATCAGCGCGGTGAAGTCAACGTTTATGCCTTCATTCAGAAATTGAGCTCGAAGCTCGGCGAAAACCAAATCACGGTTGTCGGCAACGGCTCGGCTTGCGTGGTCGGCTCGCATGCGCATGTCATTAAGCGCGGCTCGCGTTTCATCACAAACTCCGGCGTCGCGGCAATGGGTTACGATCTGCCGGCGGCAATCGGCGCGTGTATCGGCTCGAAGCAGGAGATCATCAACATCACCGGCGACGGCTCGATCATGATGAATTTGCAGGAACTGGAAACGATCTCTTTCAATCGACTGCCGATCAAGATTTTTTTGATCAACAATCGCGGCTATCATTCCATTCGACAGACGCAATCGAATTACTTCCAACCGCCTCGCGTGGGTGTCGGCGTCGACAGCGGCGATCTCGGCTTCCCCAATTTTGAAAAAATCGCCGCCGCGTTTGAATTGCCGTATTTTCGCATCGACGACAATCAAAAACTCGACACGACTCTCGACGAAGTGCTGTCGAAAGATGCGCCGTTGATTTGCGAAGTCGTTGTCGACATCAATCAAACATTCGAGCCGAAAGCCGCCGCGCGGAAATTGTCGGACGGCACGATGGTCTCGGCAACGCTCGAAAATCTTGCGCCGTTCCTGCCGCGCGAAGAATTTCTGTCGAATTTGTTCATCAAACCCGCCGAATGAGAGGTGAGCGGAATGGGGAAAATTCATCTGCTTGATTGCACGCTTCGTGACGGCGGCTATATCAACGATTGGAAGTTCGGCGAACACGCTATCCGCAACATTTGTCGAAAACTCGAGCGCGTCGGTGTCGAGGCAATTGAGATCGGCTTCATCAAGGGCGATCGCTTCTCGTCTGATCGAACGGTTTTTCCGAATGTCGAATGCATTTCCGAAATTATTGCTCCGAAGTCGCCGTCGGTGACTTACGTCGGGATGCTCGACATGAGCGCGCCGGTTCCAATCGATCGCATCATTCCCTTCGACGGCAAATCGGTTGACGCGCTCCGAGTCATTTTCAAAAAAAATCGCCTCGACGCGGGCTTTGAGTATTGCCGAGAAGTCAAAGCGCGCGGTTACAAACTCTTCGTACAGTTCGTCGGCACGGATAATTATTCCGATGCCGAATTCATTGCGGCGATTGAAAAATTCAACGCGCTGAATCCGGACGTTGTCTATGTCGTCGACAGCTTCGGCTTGATGAAGAAGAAACAATTCATGCGGCTGATCCAATTGGCGGACAACAATCTGATTGACGGCGCGGCAATCGGCTACCACTCGCACAACAATCTGATGCAGGCGTTCGGAAATGCCGAGGCGTTTGCGGAGTTTCACACGGCGCGAGATAAATTCATCGACGCGACGGTTTTCGGCATGGGGCGCGGCGCGGGCAATCTCAATCTCGAGCTCTTCGCCGATTGGCTCAATGAAAACTTCGACGCGAATTACGATGTCGAGCCGCTCATCGACATTGTCAGTGATCATCTCGATGCGATTTACGAAAAGCGCGCGTGGGGTTATGCGATGCCGCTGTATCTTTCGGCGGCTCGCGATTGCCATCCGAACTATCCGATCTACTACTCGGCAAATCACCATCTTACCTTGCGCGAGCTGGCGGATTTATTGAAAAGTATTGCACCGGAAGCGCGAAAGAGTTATTCCTCTTCGAAGGCGGAACAGTTTTTCGAGCGTTTCAAGATCGCTCGCGCCGCGCGGAATGTCGGAATGTCTGAAGAAAATGCGTCAATCGATCAATTGCGGCGAATGCTCGGCAATCGCGAAGTGCTTTTGATCGGTCCGGGCGGCAACATCAATCGTCAACGCGAGAGAGTTCAATCGTTGCTCCTTACTGCAAAGCCGATTGCAATCGCCATAAATTACGCGCCGGTCGATATTGCCGTCGACTGCATCTTTCTGTCGAATGAAAAGCGATACAATCAATTGCGTTATGACTTGCCGGAGAATATCAACGCGAATGCAAAGCTCATTGCCACGTCGAATTTGACAAAACTCGATGTTCGGTTTGATTGCGTTTTGAATTACGACGAGCTGATTGATCGTGAAACGGAAATTGTCGACAATTCGCTCGTGATGTTATTGAAGGCATTGACGCGCCTCGGCGTGCAGAAAATTCATCTCGCGGGGTTTGACGGTTATTCCAAACGCGACGACAATTATTTTGACATGAGTCGCGAGTACAGCTTTGCAAAATCGAAGGCGGAATATCTCAATCAATACGTCAGGAATTTCCTCGCGTCGCTCGACAAGTCTGTTGAGATCAATTTCGTCACGGACTCGCGGTACAAATGATTCGTTTTTAGCGCGGCAGTCAACAGAAAAATTTTCTTTGTACAATGCCGCGCGGTTTGATATAATGTTTTCGACAAGATCAATTGAAGGGAGTGTTGCAGTATGCTTCACACTTTGAAAAACGACGTGCTTCAGATCACCGTCGACGATCACGGAGCCGAGCTCAAATCGATCACGGGCATTTCCGACGGTACGGAATATCTTTTCAACGGCGATCCCAATTGGTGGAAATATTCTTCGCCCGTGCTGTTTCCGATTGTCGGCAAGCTCGTCGGCAACAAGTATCGCGTCGACGGCAAGGAATATGAATTGCCCGGGCACGGCTTCGGACGCATTTCGGATTACGATTGCATTCGCGAGCAGGAAGATGAACTCGTCTTTGCGCTCGACTGGTCCGAAAAGACGCTCGAGGTTTATCCCTTCAAGTTCCGCCTGAAAATCTCCTACGTCCTGATCAAAAATCAAGTCAAGGTCATGTGGACCGTCAAAAACAAAGACGACAAAACGATGTACTTTTCGATCGGCGCGCATCCGGCGATTCGTTGCCCGATCGTCGACGGCGAGGATTTTGTCGACTGCTTCCTCGAGTTCAACGTTTCGGAAAAAGCCGATCTCTTGCCGCTCGATCCGTCCGGACCGCTGACGCGCGAACGCGTTCCGGCTCTCAACGGCAAAATTCTGAAACTCAATTACGATATCTTCAAAGACGACGCGCTCGTTTTCGACAGCCTTAAATCCGACGAAGTTTCGTTGCGTTCCAGAAAGAGTCCGAAATCGGTGACGATCCGAGCAAAAGGCTTCCCGTTCTGGGGAATTTGGACGCCCGCAAAAGGCGGCGCACCGTTCCTTTGCATCGAGCCATGGCACGGACATGCGGACTTCATCGACTTCGACGGCGAGCTCAAAGACAAAGACGGCATTCGCGCGCTTGCGGCGGGAGAGTCTTTCAACGCCGGATATTCTTTCATCATCAAAGAACACATCTGAAAAGCAATTAGGAATTAGGAATTAGGAATTAGGAATGAGGAATTAAGAGAACGGGCTTTCAACTCCCAATTCCTAATTACGAATTATGAATTACGCATTACGAATTATCAATTGCCTTCCTCTCCTCGCGTCGATTGCGGCAATCGAGTCGGCGCGGGGAATTTTTATTGCGGGAATCGCCGCGCTGTTCACTCTGCTGATTGACGGGCGAGCCGATCTCCTGCCGATGATCTTTTTGGCATTGCTCGCGAGAATCGCCGTCGAAAACATTCGCGCGAAAAAATTCCTGCAACTGTCAATGCTCGTTCGTCGGGAATTTCGATGTCGATTGCATGCCGCGCTCTTCAATCACGAAGCCCCGCGCGTCGACACCGGCGAATTGTTGACGCTGATCTTCGACGCCGTATCGAGCCTCGAGAACTTCATCGTCCGAGTCCTGCCGACAATTTCCGCGCTGATTGTTTTGACGCCGCTGATTTTGCTCATCGCCGCCGTGCTCGATCCGATTTCTGCATTGATCTTTCTGTCGACATTGCCGATTGCGCCGTTCTTGCTGTATTTGATCGGGCGCGCCGTTTCCGAACGCAACGCCAAAGCACAATCGCTGTTGATCAAACTGAACTCGGAATTCACCGAACTGCTCCGCGCGGTGCCGACGCTGAAGATATTTCGACAATCTGAACCCGCCGTCAAGAAACTCCGCGCCGTTTCCGAGCGATCGACAGGCGCAATCCTCGACGTGTTGAAGTTCGCATTCGTCTCCGCCTTCGCGCTCGAACTGATCACGACGCTCGCGATCGCGCTCGTCGCCGTTACTGCCGGGCTTCGTTTGACGGCGGGCGCAATCGAGTTCCGCGCGGCATTTTTCATTCTGCTTCTCGCGCCGGAATTTTTCTCTCCGATCAGACAATTGGGCGCGGCATTTCATTCCTTCATCGACGCAAAGCAATCGCTCGAGCGGCTCCGTCCTTTTCTCGAAGTCGAAACAACACCGCGCGGAACGACCGTCAAAACGCAAATGCCGCCTTCAATCACTCTCGACAATGTCTCGTTCACTTATCCGAACAAACTTACACCGACGCTCGAAGGAATCAATTGCCGAATCGACGCGGGAAAAATTACCGTGATCAAAGGCGAGTCCGGTTCCGGCAAATCGACATTGCTGAAATTGCTCGCGGGCATCAACCGTCCGACAGAAGGCGAGATTTTCCTCAACGATCTTCCAATGTCGAAAGCGGAGCGGAGATCGCTCGTCGAAAAGATCGCATACGTTCCGCAACAGCCGCATCTTTTTCTCGACGACGGGCATGCACTGAGTCGCGGGCAATTGCAAAAACTCGGCTTGACACGCGCCTTGCGAAAAATCGACGAAAAAAATTCTTCGATCCTGATCCTCGACGAGCCGACGGCGGGGCTC
>CALGGX010000459.1 GCA_937916025.1 uncultured Selenomonadales bacterium | reverse complement strand
GATTTTTTTATGAACGTTGGAATAGATATCGGCTCGACGACGATCAAACTCGTTGTGCTCGATGAAGCCAATCGGCTCGTCTGCAAGCAATATTCTCGACATTTCTCCGAGATTGGCAAGTCGCTTTCCAAAAATCTGTCGACGCTCAAAGAATTCATCGGCGAGAAGGATTTCAATTTTGCGTTGACGGGCTCGGCAGGCATGGGGATCGCCAACAAAATCTCTCTGCCGTTCGTGCAGGAAGTCATCGCCTGCTCGAATGCCGTCAAGCAATTCATTCCGAAAACGGATACGGTTGTCGAGCTCGGCGGCGAGGATGCCAAGATCACTTACTTCGGCTCCGCGCCCGAGCAACGAATGAACGGCGTTTGCTCGGGCGGCACCGGCTCGTTCATCGATCATATGGCGGCACTTCTCTCGACCGACGCCGCCGGTTTGAATGCGCTTGCCGAGAAAGGCAAACAGATCTACACGATCGCGTCGCGTTGCGGAGTGTTTGCGAAAACCGACATTCAGGCGTTGATGAATGACGGCGCGAAGAAGGCGGATATCGCTTTGTCGATCTTTCAGGCGGTGGTCAATCAGACGATCGGCAATCTCGCGCAAGGACGTCCGATCGACGGCAATGTTGCCTTCCTCGGCGGTCCGTTGCATTTTTTGACGGAGCTGAAAAAACGTTTTGTCGAGACGCTCAAACTCGATTACGATCATGTCGTCGAAGTTGAGGATGGCAATTACTTCGTGGCGATGGGTGCGGCTCTCTCGGAAGAAGCAAAATCGATCGACACGGCGCAACTCGAATCGGCGATCAATCGAGTCAATGACGCGGCAGCGATTGAAACTCGCAAGGCAGACTTCACGCTGTTTGAAAACGATGCCGAATATCGGCAATTCAAAGCGCGACATGATCGGGCGAAAGTTCCGCGCGGCGATCTTAAGTCGTACGTCGGACAGATTTTTGTCGGGATTGACGCGGGCTCGACGACGACGAAACTCGTTGCAATCGGACGAAATCGCGAAGTGCTTTTTACTTCTTACGGCAGCAATCAAGGCGCGCCGCTGAAAACCGTCATTGACGCATTGAAAGAGCTGTATTCGGCAATGCCCGAGGGCGTTTCGATCGGCGGCGTGTTTACGACCGGTTACGGCGAATCGATCGTCAAGGCGGCGTTGCATGCGGACGGCTCCGAAGTCGAGACGTTTGCGCATCTCCGCGCGGCGCAGGAGTTTTGCCCGGACGTTTCGTTTGTGCTCGACATCGGCGGGCAGAACATGAAGTGTTTCTTCGTCGAT
>CALGGX010000458.1 GCA_937916025.1 uncultured Selenomonadales bacterium | reverse complement strand
TCTGACACACACACACACACAAGGGGCGTTGAAAGATCCGTTCCCGTCGAGGGCGAATTTGTAAGATGGCTTCAATCGATCGGAGCCGAATTCGGCGAATTGCCGCTCGTCGGCACGAAGGAATACGGCATCTACAGCGAGTGGAGCAAACTGCCGAAAATGCGCTGTCGTCCGTTCAATCGCATCGATGTTGAAGGCGATCGAATTTTCAAGTACGGCATCGATGAGCAAGGCAGAAAACTCGCCGTCCGCGAAGTCGCCTGGTACAAAAAAATTCAGGGCATGTCTTTCAAAAACATCCCGACCATTTACGGCTATGAGCCGCTGTCAATGGAGCTCATCGACGGCAAAAATATTTACGAGTACTCTTACATTCCCGAAGATCGGAAAAAACAAATTCTGCAGGAGATCATTTCATGTCTGAAGGACGTGCATCGGCTCGGCTCGGTACCGGCAGAGCGCGAGAGTTACGTCGACGCATACATCGGCAAGACGTTCGATCGGCTCAAGAAAGTCCGCGGGCTCGTGCCGTTCGCCGATATGCCGACAGTCAAAATCAACGGAAGAAATTGCCGCAATATCTTTTATCATCGCGACGAAGTCGAGCGGCTCGTCATGCAATACATGCCGAAAGAATTTCAATTGATCCATGGCGATTGTACTTTTTCCAATATGATGCTCCGGCATGACACGGAACCGGTCTTGATTGATCCGCGCGGATATTTCGGAAAGACGGAGCTTTTCGGCGACGCCGCCTACGATTGGGTTAAGCTCTACTACTCGTTGCGGAGCAATTACGATCAATTTAATCTGAAGCGATTTACGCTCGAGATCGAAGACGATGCAGTCAAACTCGAGATCGCGTCAAACAATTGGGAGTCGATGGAAGATGAATTCTTCCGACTGCTCGACGGCGAAGTCACGCGTCGGCAAATGAAACTCCTGCTCGCGATCACGTGGCTGTCACTCACGACTTATGCGTGGGAAGATTATGATTCGATCTGCGGAGCGTTTTTCTGTCGGCAATTCCGGCAAAAGACATGATCATCATCGTGACGGCGCGGGCGTCGGAATATCGGCAGGAGACGGAAGGCTTTTTGCGCGCGAACGGAGTGCGATTCGATCACATCATCTTCGACGCGCCGCATGGCGAGCGCATTTTGCTCAACGATCGCAAGCCGGGCATCGAGCGAATGAGCGTCGGCTTGACAGTCGAGCGGAATGCGCCGATTGACATTCGCATTGTCGAAAATCCCGAGATGTAGCGCGGAGGACGAATTAATGGATATCGAAAAAATTAAACTCGAAGCCGCAAAAGTGTTTTCGCTGATGAGCGATTCGGATAAGTTGTATTTTGTTCCGCCGTTCGGACTCGGCGATCTGATGTTGCATGGCGGGCTTTCGTATGCCGTCCAACAGAAATTCGGAAAAAAATCGTCGGTATTGATATTGCAGGAACGGTTTCGCTCGCTCGAATTTGAGTTTGAAATGTAAGCGAGAAAAAGTATCTGCCGTTCGATACATTGATTGCATTTCGCGATTACGTCGAGGCGACAAAGATTTATTCCGGCGACAATTGGATATGGGGATATTTTCCGAAAGACGATAAAGGCAATTATACCAACAACAGAGCACTTGAGGTTACGAATCAATATAAAGACGGCGTATATCACTTGCCTTTCGATACGCCGTTGCATTACCCGCGCATCAAAGAAATTTCCAAAGAGAGTAAAGCCCGTCTTCGGCAAGAGTACGCGCTTGACAAGAAACGGACGGTGATCCTCGCGCCGCATTACAATTCTTATGCGGCACCGGCAGATCGAAGTTTTTGGCTGAAACTCGTCGCGAATTTAAATCAACGCGGTTACATTCTCTATACCAATGTCGGCAGAAGCAATAAAGAGGGCGGACATCAATCGGAACAGCCGTTGCCCGACACCCGTCCGATGCAGGTAACTTACAACGAGAGTTTTTACATCGTCGAGAATTCCAATTGTTTGATCGGAAGCAGGAGCGGGCTCCTTGATTTGCTGTCGCTGAGTCGGGGCAGAATCTTTTGCGTAATGAGGCATGACAACTGGTATTGTCATGTCAAAGGCATGTTTCCGAATACGCCGAGTACATTTCATGATTTCTGTTTTGATTTTGCATTTCTGCCGAATCTTCAGCATTTCATGAATGCTCTCTGCTCCATCCCAATTTTTTGGCGACCAATACAATACAAGATTGATGACCGGAAGTAATTTCCCGTCTTCATTCATTTCCTCAAGCTGACAGTTATACTGTGAGGCAGCGAACAGCAAATCTTTAATAGTAGCAGCGTAATCTGTACCAGCTTGCTCCCACACGTTAAAAAGCATATATACCACATTTTCATCCTTCATCGCAAGGAAGGGACGCAGATATCTGACGTCGCCGTCTGTCACAGCCTCGACGTTGTTTTTGAGGTTTTCGGGGTACGATACGACGATGGGGCAGTTGTATCTGTTTTCCGCCGCCTTCGTCTCCTTGTATTCGTACATTACGCAGGGATGGAATATCGTTTTGATCCCTTGGTCGACGAGCCACTGAACGTGACCGTGGGCGAGCTTCGCCGGATAGCACTCCGACTCAGACGGTATCGACTCGATGCCTAGCTCATATATCTTATGGCTTGCCTGCGGAGATAGCACTACCCTGTAGCCAAGCTTCGTAAAGAACGTGAACCAGAAAGGATAGTCCTCGTACATGTTTAAAACTCTAGGAATTCCAATAGTACCACGAGTTGCTTCTAATTCTT
>CALGGX010000457.1 GCA_937916025.1 uncultured Selenomonadales bacterium | reverse complement strand
GCAAGTTAAGCGCGGGAGCGGAACGACAAGTCGAAACGGTTCGGGCACTTGAAAAACTCGTTGACGAAACGCATGAAAAGATGATCGAATTGCACTCGAGTGCGGAAGACATGAAGTCGGCAATTGAGGAAAGTTGCCGCTCGACATTGCTCGGACGCGAAAAATCCGATCACGCAATCGAACAGATCAAAAGCGTCGAGCAACAAGTGCAGGCGTCAGCCGATCTGGTTGATGCGCTCGGCGATCGCTCGAAGGAGATCGGCTCGATCGTCGAAACAATCGGCGCGATTGCGGATCAAACGAATTTGCTTGCGCTGAACGCGGCGATAGAAGCGGCGCGCGCGGGCGAGCAGGGCAGAGGCTTTGCGGTCGTGGCGGAAGAGGTTCGGAAATTGGCAACCGCTTCGCAGGAATCGGCGGAAGAAATTCGCGAGCGCATTTTGCAAATTCAAAGCGATACGACGAAAGCGGTCGAATCCATGTCGAGCGGCACGAAAGACGTTGACGCCGGTACCGCCGCCATTTACGAAGTCGGCAAGCAATTCAAGATCATCATGCAACACGTCGACGACATTCGCAAACAGATGGACGACATCGGCATTTCGATGCGGACGGTTTCGGACGGCGCGTCGAAGATCGTCGAATCGATCAACAATATCGACGAAGTCAGTCAAAAGACGTCCGAGTACACCGGCACCATTTCAAATGCCACGGAAACTCAATCGGCAACGAACGAAGAAATTGCGGCGGCCTCTCAAGCCTTGGCGAATCTCGCCGTCGACATGCAGGTTGCCATCGATAAATTCAAAATGTAAGCGAGGAGGCGCATCATGAAACTACGCAAAGCAGTCATCCCCGCCGCCGGTCTCGGCACGCGTTTTCTGCCGGCGACAAAAGCGCAACCGAAGGAGATGCTCCCGATTGTCGACAAACCGACCATTCAATACATCATTGAAGAAGCGGCATCGGCGGGCGTCGAGGACATCATCGTAGTCACGGGGCGCAACAAACGCTCGATTGAAGATCATTTCGACAGATCAATCGAGTTGGAAATGGAACTTGAAAAAGGCGGCAAAGACGATCTGCTCGAGATCGTCAAACCTATTTCGGAGATCGCAAACATTCACTTCATTCGCCAAAAGCAACCGCTCGGGCTCGGGCATGCGGTGCTTACGGCGAGTCATTTTATCGGCGACGAGCCGTTCGCCGTCCTGCTCGGTGACGACGTCGTGGTCGCTCGAAAGCCCGTGCTTCAACAGATGGTCGACGTGTTTAACGAATACAAGACGTCGATCATCGGAGTGCAACCGGTCGCCGAAGAAGCCGTGCATCGATACGGCATTGTTGACGGCAAGCCGATTGACGATGACGTTTACAAAGTCCGTGATCTCGTCGAAAAGCCGAAAGAAAATGCACCGAGCAACATTGCGATTCTCGGACGTTACATTTTGACGCCGTCGATTTTTTCTTATCTCGAAACGCAGGGCACGGGCGCGGGCGGCGAAATTCAATTGACGGACGCGTTGAAACGGTTGGCGCGCGAAGAGGCAATGTATGCGTACGTGTTTAAGGGGCATCGCTACGATGTCGGCACGAAGATCGGATTTTTGCAGGCGAATATCGAGTTCGCGCTCCGCAATCCGGAAGTCGCCGACGAATTGAAAAATTATCTCGCCGCACTTCATGACAATATGGATGCAATGCTCGATTACGAATGAGCCGCGCGGAAAATTTTTTGTTGCTTTGACAGGGATTTTTTTCAAGGCGTTGAATAGTCGATCGAGTAATTATATCAAAATCAAAATACAGATTTTCAAGATCGTATGTGCAGGAGGATGATATATGAATAAAACAATGAATTCGATGCTGAGCAACTTGCGGGTGGCGTATAAGCTCGCGATTGTCGGCTTTATCGGCATGTTGGGGACGCTGGCACTCGGCTGGTTCGGCTACAACGCAGTCAATTCAAACCGCGAGTCGATCGTTCAGTTGTATGAACGCGATCTGCAGATGATCAATTACATCGGCGAGGCAAGTTACTATATGCGATACTCACAGGTGCAGGCACTCGTGGCGGTTGCGTCCAAAAACAATGATATGTTCGCAATCCGGCAAGAGAGATATCGCCGAGGTCTAAACGATGTTGAAGATTCTCTGGCGCATTATGCCGAGACAATCAAGGGCAGATCGGACGCCGAGCAACGACTTGTCGAGTTGCGCGCGAACTGGACGAAATTTCAGCAGATTTGCGAGCACGTCATGCAATTGAGCGCAGCCGGGCAACGTGATGCGGCGGGCGATTATTACGATGCGGAGGCGCAACCGGTTGCTTCCGAAATTCAGAAGCAGATCGTTGTAATCAAAGAGAAAGTGCTCAACATTGCCGCCGAAGAATTTGCAAAAGATATGGAAGACATCGAAGCTGCCGTTCGCAACATGTTCATTGCTTGCGGTATCGTGGCAGTGTTGTTGCTCTTTGCAATCGTATTCATCGCGCGCGAGATCACCAATCCTTTGACGGGAATGATTGAAGTTTGCCGCAATCTCTCCAAAGGCGATTTCCGCGTCGGCACGGCGGACAACGTCGATCGTTCGGACGAGTTCGGCGAAATGAACGACGAGCTCGTACAGATGCGCAAGACACTGAGCGGTCTGCTCCAAAAGATCAGCAACATGACCGAGCAATTGGCGGCGTCTTCTGAAGAGTTGACGGCGTCGGCTCGTCAATCGGCGCAAGCCTCCGAACAAGTGGCGAATTCCGTGACCAACTCGGCGAGTGCGGTTGTCGATCAACAGGCGAATGTTTCCGACGCGATGCAGGCGATCGATCACGCGGCGACTTTGATCAAAGATCTGAACGCCGCCGCCGATCTCGTCAAGACCGAAGTCGAAGGGGCTGCCGAGCATGCCGCTGCCGGTACTGCGGCGATTGAAGTCGCTGTCGAAAAGATTTTAAGCGTCGAGCGCATCGTCAACAATTCGGCGGATACGGTCGACAAGCTCGGTCAACGCTCGAAAGAGATCGGCTCGATTGTCGAGGCGATCGCATCGATTGCGGATCAAACCAATTTGCTGGCATTGAATGCGGCGATTGAGGCGGCGCGCGCCGGTGAGCATGGCAGAGGCTTTGCGGTTGTTGCCGACGAAGTTCGCAAGCTCGCCGAAGAATCGCAAAGTGCGGCGCAAAAAATTGCAACTCTCATCAACGACATTCAGAACGATACGAATAACGCCGTCAGTTCCATGCACGACGGTTCGATTGCCGTCCGCGAGGGCACTCAATCGGTCGAGCAACTCCGTACTTCATTCGAGAACATTCAGAACTCTTCAAACGGCGTCACGAAAAAGAGTCAGGATATGGCAAACGACATTCGCCTCGTCTCGAACAACACCTCGCTCGTCAAGGAGCGTTCCATGAAAATTTCCGAGAACAGCAACATGGTTGCCAAAGAGATGGAATCGGTTTCGGCGGCGTCTCAACAGCAATCGGCATCTGCAGAAGAAATCGCTTCCGCCTCCGACGCGCTTGCCAACCTCGCGCAAGACCTGCAAACTTCCCTGCAGAGATTCCAATATTGATTCCGAAATCCACATTCCAATATCAGGATCAATGCGTTGCGTTCGCATTATTAATCGAAAGGGGATAAGCCCATGTTTATTCAAACGCAAGACAGAGACAACATCATCAACACGTTCTACGTCCGCAAGATCATTCGCACCGAAGACAATCAGATTCACGCGATCCTCGAGTTTGCGACGAAGACGAAACCGGCAGTGATTGAAGTGCTCGGCGTTTACGACAGCCGCGAGAAGATGAAGGCGGTGTTCAAGGCGTTGATGTTCGACATGCGCCGTCGCGAGCAGGCTTTCAAGATGCCCAAGAACGAAAAAGTCAATCTCAATCCGCCGAAACTGAAGGGCATGGGCGCGGGCAATGCGGTGTTGAGGGGACAAGGACGGCCGCCGCAACAACAACAGGCGCAAGCTCCCGCACAAGCACCGGCACAAGCTCCCGCGCAAGCACCGGCACCCGCCGCCGCTCCGGAAGCTCCGGCGAAAGAGTAAGATTAATGCTTGCATAAATTCCATACAAAAAA
>CALGGX010000456.1 GCA_937916025.1 uncultured Selenomonadales bacterium | reverse complement strand
AATCCTGCGCCGCCATTCGCACGATCGTTACCAAGTCTTTTCTGATCTCGTCGATCGAGAGATTGAGCAACGCCGCAAGTTCGCCCAAGTGCGGCGTCAAGATCGGAATTTGCTTGCATTTTTTGAGCTCTTCGATCTGACCGTTGAAAGCGAAGATCGCATCGGCATCGAGCACGAGCGGTTTATCGACGGAAGTCACGATTTTTTTGACGAGTGCGCAAGTCTCTTTCTCTCGACCGAGCCCCGGTCCGAGCAACAGCACGTCAAAATTATCGGCCAGCGTGAGAATTTGGTTGGTTGCATTATCGCCGCCCAACATTCCGATCTTCGTCTCTTGGATCGGAATCGTCATAACTTCAGTCAACTTGACTTCGAAGATCGAATTAAGACTCTCGGCAGCGGCAAGCGTGACAAGTCCGGCTCCGGATTTCAACGCCGCCATCGACGCGAGCGAAGCCGCGCCCGTCATGCCTTTCGAGCCGGCAACGACAAGCAATTTGCCGCAATTGCCTTTGTGAACATCGGGGGGACGCTCGGGCAGGAGAGTTATTGCGAGTTCGTCGTCGACCAGCGTTTGATGAATGTCATCGTTTAGTAATTGCGCGGGCAAACCGATATCGTCGATAATGAGCTCGCCGACATGAGCCGCGCCCGGGCAGAGGTAATGCCCGATCTTCGGCAATCCGAGTGCAACCGTGCAAACAGCGTTGACGGCAGTCTCGCCGAGTTGCCCGGTATCCGCCTCGACGCCGGAAGGAATGTCGATCGAGATCACCGGCTTTGCGGCAGCATTGACAAGTCGAATCAAGCGAAGAGCGTTCGGTCGAAGCGGCGCGAATCTCAAACTTGCCGATACGAGCGAGTATGCAAAATATGCCCTTAGGATCGGCGCAAAAGCCACCACAAAAAATTATGCCGTTTACAAACTCTATGACAAAGACGGCGACACCCTTAACGGCTACGAACTCCTCCGCACCGACATTTCGTCCACAAACGGCTGGACGCTTGCCACCGGTGAAGAAAACGAAGACCCGGCTCGTTTGCAGTCCAAGAATACCGGTTACTGGGATTTCAGCAGCAACACGACGAAATTCGCATTCACCATCACGTCCGAAGCGGGCATTACCGCTGCCGATGACGGCATGCCGAACGGCGTTTCCGTTGTCAGCGACAAAACCAGCGGTACAACACTTGTCTTCAATGCCGAATTAGGCGAAAAGATCAGCAAGAATCCGGGCTATCTCCAATTGGATTCCGATCCCTCTATCTTCGGCAGTAACACCAAGACTGTTCTGCATATTTCCGGCGTCGAAGTCGGCACGGCGTTCACCGTCAAGAGCGGCACCGACGGTCCTTCAACTGTCTACACCGCAGCCGAACTCGACGGCAATGAAGAAAACGGTCTCGAGCTTCTCAAAGAAAACGCTACCGGCTGGCTCTACTCCGCAGGCGCGTGGACTTATGACAACAGAAGAACTGAAGCTTGGAAGCAGTATTCAGATACTTCGGTTGAAAGCAATCTCACTAAAGTGGCTCCGGTTGTCAACTTCACCATCAGTGCGGCTGCCGGACTTGCGGCAGATTCCGATACCGGTCTTCCGATTGGCGTCACGGTCACTGCCGACAGCGATACCGGTGACAACAATACAGGGCTGGTGCGTTCGATCGACTTCAGCGGCATGACGGCGAGACTCAAAAACTACACCGACACTGCGCTTGTCACCTTCGACAGCATCCCGACCGGCAACATCGAAAAGACTGTTCACATCAAAGGCTTTGCGAGCGGTACGGCGACTGTTCCGACCATGTTCGACATCAACGGCACCAATTACTACCTCACGCAACTCGACAGCGACACTACCGTGGCGGCAGGTACCGGTTCAACTGTAAACAGCTTCGAGCTCCTGAAATACAACGAAAACTGGATCAAGACTCCGGCAAACGGCTGGAAGTATTTCAAGAACGGCAATCCGACATTCAACGGCTACGCCGATATTTCGATCGGCTCTGCAGGCGACAGCGACGGAAACTTGGTCTGGGCGAACATCGACGGAGCTCCGCGCGGAATTGAAGTCGGTTCGTTGGACGACGGCAGTATGAGCGTAACTATCAACGCCGCGCTCGGACGTATCGACACAACAAAAGCCAATCAGGATTCCGATTCTTACATCGTTCAGCTCAATCCGGCGCAACTTCTCTTCGGCTCGGGCACCGGCGTCAACAATGCGAATTTCCACATTCTGCCTGTTGAGGGAGTGATTTCTATCGGATCCGGTGAAGATATCGAGACAGATAGTACCACGAAGGCACTCTTTGATTCCGATACGGTCGTCAAAGTTGATATAGTAAACGGTAAGTCTTCCACCATAACGAACTTCAGACTTGCCAACCTTGATCGCGACAGCTCCAACGGCTTCGAGCTCCTGCACAACGACACGGTCAAAGGCTGGACATTCAATAACGGCAAGATTATTACAACCGAGGACGGCAACAAATACGACACCGATGCGAAACGTCTCGGCTCGTGGACGTTCGAGAGTGACGTCAAAGTCGGTCTGTCTAAAAACAAGCACTTCACTTTCGACATTTCTGAAGCGGCAAGTCTGCTCGGCACGAACGCGACGCTCGGTACGCCTGCGGGTATCAGTTTGGTCTCGTTCAGTAGCACAGCGGGCGAAAGCGACGTAACCATCTCGGCGTCCGGCATCGAAGCGCAATACTTCATGTTTGACTCCGACACGGCGAAACTCGTCTTTGAATCCGACAACGGCGTCCACTTCGTCAACAGCATCTCTACGATCAAGACCTTCAAAGACGGCGATACCCTCGGCGTTGTTACAGTTACAGGCACCGATGAAAACAGAACGACCGGAACGACTGTCTACATGCTGAAGGATCTCAACGGTACGCTGAAAGACGGCTTTGAAGTTCTTAAATCGAACGATCGTTGGACTCTTAATGTGTCTGTTGATAAGAACAGCGGCTCTACGCGTGCTTGGACTTACGTCGGCGACAGCGACAACTCGATTGCCATGTCGATCAACACGGTTGCAAACCTTGCGGCAGAAAGCGATACCGGTACTCCGCGCGGCATTACCATCAAAGGCGGCACTCCGTTTGTCGCCGAGGGCGATGAAGGCTTGTCTGATTACGGTGCATTGACTTTCGCGACGATTGCCGTCGATTCCGATTCCATAAAGGGCACCGGTTTCTATCTCCCGAAAGATACGAAGACTGCTTTCACGATTGACACTTCGCTTGTCGGCGGTCTCCGCAACGGCACCATGCAGTCCGGCATTCACATCGTCGGCTATGACACTGATGTGACGGTTTCGCTCACCGGCGACAGAGCAGGCGATTACGCCGGTACTTATTGGCTTGTCGATCTCGACAGCGATACAAGCAACGGTCTCGAGCTCCTCAAGTTCAACACGAATTGGCGTTATTACTCCAATGACAGCGACGGCAATGTTGGAAGAGCCAATCCCGACGCCGGCAAATGGAAATACGACTTCAGCTCGAGCGTAACAGTCAACAAGGTCATGTCAAATATCAAATTGGCGTTCACACTTGAAAGCGACGCCGGTATCTTCGAGAGCGATGGCACGACATTCGCTTCATCGAAAACGGGAGCAGTTGTCCGCGCGAATATGGACGGCACGCCGGAAGGCATCACTGTCGAAGCCACTGCAAAATCGCAGACAATCACGTTCGATAAGAATGTTCTCAACATCAATACAGAGTCCGATACAGGTGTCAGCGAGAGCGAGAAAGTGACATTCGCGAATGACTTGAGTCACATCACGTTTGATTACGCGCGAACCGGCAAAGACGGTCTCCACATCGTGGGGCTGGATTCCGATACGACGCTCCAAGTCGGCGAAGATCAGTACGGCAACAAAGATGTGACTTACTACCTTGCCGACCTCGACGGCGATTCAACCAACGGTCTCGAGCTCGTGGCGCAGAACAAGTACTGGCACCGCACTGCAGAAGGCTGGAAATACACCAACACCGATGCTTTGGTTAAGGTTGCATTCACCATCGATCAGGCACTCAATCCTGTTGAGAGTAATTCGGATACTTCAAATGGAATCTTCCTCGGCGCACCTGCAGGAATCGTTTTTAGATACAATACTAAGCTCAGCGATTCCGATACGATGACGATCACCACCGATACCAAGATTGGCAATTCGAGAGTTACGCTCACTGCCGAAAACTTCAACTTCACGCAACTCACGGCGGGTTCGGACAGCGGTCTCCACATCATCGACAACAATAAGAAGATCGGCGTCGGCGCAAACTTCACTCTCGACGCCAACAGCGACACGACCTTCACTCTTGCGGAGCTCAACAGTGATACTTCCAATGGCTACGAGTTCATCAGAGACGACGATCGCTGGACGCTTACCAACACCGCAAAAACCGCAACGCTAAAAGCAGTCACGCGTCAATGGACGTACACGAGCGACACGGTCATCTTTACCATCACCGAGAGCGATACCTCATTTGCGCAATATGGCTTGAAGGCATCTGCAAACAGCGATACCGGCATTCCGATCGGCGTCGAGGTTGAAGAATCTGATACCGGTTACGGCAAGAGCTTCAACATCAAATTCGGCGATACCGATACAGGCGTGGAGAACGGCAAAAACAACGTCACGTTCAACATGATCAAGTTCGACGACGCGATTGCGGTCGGCAGTCACACCGGCGTCTACGGCGTCCACATCACGGGCATGGCAGAATCCGACACCAAGTACGCTTACACCTACGATACGAATAAGATGTTCACCATCAATCAAGATAAGTACTATCTCGCGGATGTTGACGGAGATTCCAGCAACGGCTATGAACTGCTGAAGAACGACGCCAACTGGCACCGCTACAAGACCGGCTGGACGTACAACGACTCTGTCAACAACATCTACTTCCAAATCGAAAGCGATACTACCAACAGTGCCGGATTGTTGAAAGCCGATACGCTCGCGGCGAATGAAGGCAAACCGCTCGGCATCTCCGTCAGCGGCTCGACGATCACGATCGATTCCGATACCAACATCGCGCAATACATTGTCTTCTCGACGGGCACTTCAGTCTCGAACGTCCACTTCGTCTTTGGCACCCCCGATGCAGTCAATGAGGCGAATTCCTCCGTCACTTCGTATAAATTCAGTTACTTCGATAAGAGTGCGAAACTGACTTACGATAAGGCTACCGGCAAAGCACTTGCACCGTCTTCAGATTCCGACACCACGCAGTATTACCTCGCGCATGTCGATACCAATACCAACGATTGGGAGCTCGTTCGTTACAACGACAATTGGCATCGCTATGACGACGGCTGGTTCTACGTATCCGATTCCGACACGAAGGTTCTCAATCAGAAGATCAGCTTCCTCTATATGTCGACGACTCCGTCAGTCAAGGCGGACGGCTCGCCGAGCGGCATCACCGTCGACGGTACGGTAAAAGGCAGCGTGACAAAGCCAATCATCAAGATCGCCACGGGTACAAGTGCTGCGGCTGCCGCTACAAGTCCGGCGAGTGCTGCCGACAACCTGATCCTCTTCAGGGATAACAACATCGGCTTCCACGATACTGACACGCATATCAGCATTCAAGGCGCGGCGGAAGGCTTGCAAGTTCGCTGGTACAATGCCGAAAGCGATACTGTCGTTCATATTGATAGTGATAAGGTATACACCACCACATCAATCAGTCTCACTGCCGATAGCTTTACGGACGCTAATTCGACATTGCTCAGCCTCTACAACGCCGACACCGACACGAAGAACGGCTTCGAGCTCACCTACAACGGCTGGCTCACCTTCGATTCTGATGACAAGACCTTCTACTCCTACGTACGCGGCACGAATACTAACAAGACAAGCAACATCAGCTTCGCGATTTCTGTTGATGACAAAGTGCTCACGACTGCAACATCTGTTTCTTCGGCACTTGCCGGCTTCACTACCGCGACCAAGAACTCCTTCACCTTCACTGCAGGCAATACTCCGACGGAGGGCGTTGTGATGGCGAGCTTGACCAGCTACAACTTCCATGTGCTCAATCCTAACACCGGCTCCGGCAGCATTGGCGGTGGCAGCAAGGTCACCCTTGGCGGGAATACGTATCGGCTCAAGTATGTCGATTCCGATACATTCAACGGCTACGAGCTCATCAGCTCCGACGGCAATTGGGCGAAGAATTCCGCTACAAGTGTGGTGCAACTGCAATACATCGGACCTGAAAGTGATACGTTCAAGTTCTATGTTGGCAATCCGTCTCAAGCTCAAGACAGCGATTACAACTTCATGCCCGATAAATTCAGTAGCATTAAAGCGACTAATACCGGTGCTACTATTTACGGTAGCGAAGAGCCGGCTAAGAGTGCCATCATTTATGCTCTGAAGTCTGACAGCGATGTATTGAAAGCCAGTGTCACGGGCTATTTCAACTACACGGCATATAGTTTAGAGTCACTTTCTCAGGATGCTACTGTCTCAGAAGGTTTGAATGATACTTATTACGGGTTTTATTTCGAACAAACAGGATCAAACGAATTGCCGGCGAACGAGCCGTGGGTGACGACGGGCTACGACATCGAGTCCTTGCTCGGCTACGACAACCCCGACACGGAGGGTTCCGGCGAATTCGGCGAGATCATGGAGATCAAGCCTCTGGCGACGACCGACGACACATTCGATGCGAGCGAACTGCTCACGGGGGTTGGGAAAACGGACAAAACCATTTCTGCCCTTGCCCTCTCTGCCGCACGCAAGAAAGGTCGTCAATGATCAGTCGTCAGCAATCGACGGTCATGATTGCATAGGCGATCGAGCAATCGATTAGGCATTAACATCTGAACAATCAATGGTGCAAAAACTCAACCGCCTCGGAAGAAATTCCGGGGCATTTTTTTTCAATGCGTAATTCGTAATGCGTAATGCATAATGTCGAAGGCGATCGACGTGCCGACTTCGGCAATAAAAAAGCCGCAGAACAGACTCTGCGGCGATTGATGTTGCAGGAACCGGTTTCGGCTCAGACGATGCCGTACTGCTTAAAGAGCTCCGCGCGGAGATTGGCATCGGTGGCTATTGCCTCGAGTTCGTCTTTCTTGCCGTCGGCGATCAGCTTCTGCATGAGCTGCGTGATTTTGTTTATGCCGAGTTTCTCGCCTTCTTCGCGCCCTTTCTCGCGTTCTTCCATACGCAACATACGAAGTTTCATGTGTTTCATCCTCACTCTCGGTTCAGACAATGCCGTACTGCTCGACGAGCTCCGCGCGGCGTGTCTTGTTTTCAGCAGCTTCTTTCGCATCTTCGACTTTACCGTCGGCGAAAAGCCTCTGCATAAGCCGTGCCAATTTACTCTCGCCTTCCGCACGCCCTTCCGCACGTCCTTCCGCACGCCCTTCCGCACGCCCTTCTTCGCGTCCTTCCTCGCGTCCTTCCTCGCGCCCTTCTTCGCGCCCTTCTTCGCGTCCTTCCGCACGCCCTTCTTCGCGCTCTTCCATGCGCAACATCCGAAGTTTCATGTGCTTCATCCTCACTCTCTCTTGACGTTTGATTGATTCGACGGCAGCATCGAGCGCATCAATAAAGCGATCCCCCGACACCTTCTTGCCCTGCACGTAATCCAAGAAGTTCTTAAGCTCGACACTCATGTCCTTGCGCAAGCCCTTCGCATTCAGCACGACCTTCGTCAAACCGTCATTCAGATCAAGCGACCGATCTTCCAAGCACGCCGTCCGGAACGTGTACTTGCCGAGCCTGCGCTTGAACGGATCGAACAGACAGATGAAAATAATGTACGAATCCGTCAGTTGTTTGTAGCTGTCGCCGGGCTTGAGCTTGTCCATATCGATCATGCCTTGGTAGTATCGCATGCGCTTGCCGAGATCGGCTTTGTTGGCAATCTGCATTTCAATGTCGAAAGACCGCCCGGTGCCTTGCTCTTCAACATAGATATCCAATCGAATGCCTTTTGCATCAAGCCGCTCGTCAATCGACTTCTCGCGCTCGATGTAATGCAAATCTTTCACCTTGATATCGAGAATGATCTCGATCAAATGCTTGCAAAGCTCCGGATACTCCTCGAATGTCGCGCCGAAGATCACATCGTCCGTGATCGTCAGCGATTCAAATTCTTTCAACCAATTCTCGTTCATTTGCATCACCTCTCGCGAAAAGAATATATCAATTGTCGGCAAAGATCAATTACAAAATTTTTTGGGCACCGGCATTTTTGTTTATTGACGCGCGTTAATTTGTCGATATAAAATAAAAACAGTAAATTTCAGTTTTTGCGCGCGTATCCAAGGAAAATTCTTTTGAAAGGACTGAGTGGGATGGCAAAAACAATTTGGGCTGAAGGAAATGTTCAAACGGACGGTACGTCGAGCAAAGATGTCATGGCAGTCGGCGGCGATTCTTCAACGACGGTACTGAATGCAACGATCAATGCCGGAGCGGGCAATGACTCAATTCAGGTGCAGTATGCAAGCGGTACTCATGTTGATGCGGGCGAAGGCAATGACACGATCAATTTGCTTGATATATCGTACGGAAATACGGTTTCGACAGGCGACGGCAATGATGTGGTTAATATTTATTCGAGTGACACGACGACGATCAATCTCGGCGGCGGCACGAATACAATTTTGGCGGCGACTCAACCGTCATTGAAATCGAGTATTGATGTGGTCATAAATGCCGGAAACAATTCGACGCTGAAATTCGATTATGCGAACGGAGCCGCCATCGGCAACACCACGATCACTGCCGGAACCGGCAATGTCATTCGCGGCACGGCGGGCGTCGACAATTTCAGTATTACCGGCGGCAACAATACGATCTACGGTTTCGGCGGCGAAGACAAGATCAATTTGACGACGGTTACGACGCTCGAAGGCAGTAACGACGTGACGTTGAGCGGTGCGAGTGCAAACGCGGTCATCAAGGGCGGAAAAGCGCATTACATCAATTCGGCGAAACAGGGGGATTATAAAACTTCGACGCCGCAAGGTGTGATCAAGGCGTTTATGAAGGCTCTCGACAACACGAAAAAGAGCGGCACGGACGCGCTTGACGAGGCGGTGCTGTCGCTTAACTCGAAAAAATTCGCATCGATGAAAGAAGTCATTGACGCCGCCGTTGCCGATTGCAAAAAAGTCGGCAATGCGGATGCATTTCTTTCCGAATACTGCGGAATTATGTTGGACAATGCGGATACGGGCGCGCTCACGGGTTGGGATGCGGGCGGCTCGGCAAACAAAACCGCCGAGTCGATCGTTCCGGAGAGCGGTTCCGGCATTTCTGCAGACACGAGCTCGTCGTTTACGGTTGACGGTGTGACATTCACCGGTTCGCCGGCAAATGAAACTCAGCAAAAGATTTGGTACGGACTGAAAAATTATTGGATCAAAGGCGCGTTTGATCTCATAAGCAGTACCTACGGCTCCAACTTTTCTTTCTCCGGCGGCACGGCAATAAACGAAAGCGCGAAGTCAATCAAAGTGACGTTCGTCAACAGCGGCAGTTTTGTTGCGCAAGTCAAAAGCACGACCGCGTCGGGTTCGGATACGGCGACTTCGCTTGAGCTTCAGATCAACATGAGCTATTTCGGAACGCTGTCGGATGATGTCAACGGCGTGGGCGACAGCAATAAAACAGGCTATCTTGATCGGACGATCGCGCATGAGATGACGCATGCGATCATGGCGGCAACGATCAATGATTTCGGCGATTTGCCGGCTTATATCAAAGAAGGCATGGCGGAATTAACGCATGGCATCGACGATGAGCGGCGGGATGACATTTACGCACTCGCGGGCAGTTCGGGCAATTTGAACAAAGCTCTGTCGACGGCAACGGACTCCTCGAAAGTGAAGATCAGCAAAATCAATGCGCCTTCGTATGCGGGCGGTTTCATTCTGCTCCGATATTTGGCGCAACAGGTTGCGGATTCGGATTTATCGGACGGCATTCGCGAAAATGCAAAGAAAACCGCCGTTTCAATAACCGATGTTGCCTCTTCAATTACGGCGGTAACTGCCGACATGTATGAGAGCACTGTTGTAACGGTTGACTCGTCTTCGGCCACAAAGGCGTTGATTATCGAAGGAAACGCGAAAGACAATGCAATGTACGCCAATTCGACGTATAACATGACGTTGAACGGCGGCGCGGGCAAAGACAAACTCTACTGCAGTTCGGGCTCGGATACATTCGTGATAAAAGTCGGCAACGGTTCGGACGTAATCGGCAACACCGCCAAGGGGCAAACGAATACGCTGTATCAGGACGGCGACAAGATTGTCGTGCTCGGCGATGCGGCGTCTGTGTCGGCGGATGGTTTCCTGTCGTTTAAAGACAGCAAGAATGTGGTGACGGTTTCGTTCAAAGGCAGCAACGACAAGTTGACGATCAACAAAGAGGATACGTTGACGCCGGTGACGTTTGAATTGAAGTCCGATCTCGCCGGCGAAACGGTAAAAACGATTACGCATAATATGATTCCGGCGGGCGTGACGCTCGACAGTAAATTTACGACGGCGTCTCTTACGGCGGATGCGACGCTCAATCAAGTTTTCGATATTTCGGAAATGAATTCGCAGCTGAAGATTGTCAACGGCATGAATGCGACGGTACCGGTTTCGATTGTCGGCAATTCGCAGGCAACGACAGTTTCGCTCGGCGCAAAGGGCGGCACGGTGATCGGCGGATTCGATTACACGAAAAACAAGGGGCTCGACGACAAGTTTTACGGCAACGAAGGCTCGGATGTGTTTGTTTACAGCGTGGGCGGCGGCAAGGATCAGGTATTCAATTACAACGGCAGTAACGACACAATAGTATTGCTCGGAGTTTCGGATATTTCGACGATCTCGACGGTTTCTTCGGAGGCGGTGAGTTATAAAGACAACGGCACGGCGGTGGTGTTGACGCTCAAGCAGGGCTCGACGAGCGGCACTTTAACTTTGAACAAACCGGAAGGTCAAATCAAGGTCTACAAAGACAGTGTAAGCGATGCAAACGAAATTCTTAAATACGGCATCGAATTGCCGAATTATACTCATTACAACGACAAGAAAACGGCGGTGATGATCGATTCCGGCTACAACACCGAAACGAAACAGTCCGATACGGCACTGATTTCGATCGAATTGAATAAAGGCTATTCCGCCAATGTGAAAGAGGTTGATGCTTCGGCGTACGGCGGAACGACGAATATTGTCGGAAACGACAAAGCGGACGTGTTGCGGGCGTCAAAGGGCGGCAGTACCATTGACGGCGGTTCGGGCGTCAAATCGACGGGCGATAAATTGTACGGCAATGCCGGCGCGGACGTCTTCGTGTACAAAATTTTGCCTTCAATCGGCGGCGGCACGGATGTGATCGGCGGCGACTCGAAAAATACAATCGGAAATTACCAATCGCAAGACAAGATATATATCGCGAGTGATACCGGTCTCACCGCAAATGACGTTACGATAAAAGACTCGAATTTGGTAACGACGTTGACGTTTAACGGCAATAAGAAAGACAAGCTGACGATCAACAAGGAATCATCGGATACGTCAATCAGTCTGTTTTTCGGAGCGAACGACGCGGCAATCAACGTAAGCGGAACTCCGGCATTGGAATACGGCAAAATTCCCGACGGTGTTTCTTACGGCAAAAAGAGTAACAAGATCGATTATACGATGTTGTCTGTCGGCTCGGCGGCGGCGAATACCACGATTGAAGCGGCAAAGATCAATTCGCAAATCAAAAACTTCGATCTGAGTTCGGCAACTTCGACAGTATATGTATTCGGCAATGCGACGGCGAACAACATCAGGCTCGGCGCGGCGGGAGCCACGGCAGACGGCGGGGCGGGCAACGATAAAATTTAC
>CALGGX010000455.1 GCA_937916025.1 uncultured Selenomonadales bacterium | reverse complement strand
GGCGACTGCCGTGTTGATTGTCTCGTCGACGCCGCGATTGCGCAAGAATTTCTTGATAGCGCGCTTAATACGCGTTGTCACGGTCAATTCGCGCTTGACGCCGTTGCCTTCGCTGTGCGCTTGCAAATTGAAGGCAAATGCCGTTGCCGCTTCCTGTGTTGCAACGCGGCGACGAGCGATCGTCCATTCAACATCTTCGATTGCCGATTCGACGCGAGAAGTTTGTGTTTCGGCTTGCAATGCCGCCGTCAACGCCGTCAAATCCTCGTCCGTGCCGTTATTGACGATATCAATGAACGGCATCCAGAGTGCTTCGGCTTCGTAAAACCAAAGCGCATTCGGCGCGGTTGCCAATGCATTTGCGATTTTTTGGTACTTTGTCATTCTAACCATTCCCTTTCGAATTGTTAATGTAAAGCACGAAGGCTTTGCAGGATATTCGATTCTAAATTTAACGCTTGCTGAGCGTCGACGTTGACGCTCAGCAAGATAAACATTATTCATTTTTGAAAGGAAAGGATTGATTTTTTTGTATCAGTAAATGAAATTCACGTTTGCATTACTTATGATTGCGCCGTAAAGTTTTGCGAGCCGCCTCGAGCTATTCATCTCGCTGTATACTCTTCCTTGAGTCTGGTTTAAGCTCCGCTATACTCATTCGCTGGGCAGTCTCTCCGGTCTGCCGTTATCTGCTTGCCTATAAACGCTTGCAAGGCTTAAATGCGGTTATTATATGAGCTTGCCTTCGGTAGTTTAAAGACGATTAGGTTGACGCTCGGTGGCATTTAGAGTTTGCGGCGCGTTGTCACGCAATCTTTCTTCGCGCTATTCAAAATGGTATAACTCCGATCGGATATCTAATCACTTTTAACTCTCGTCTGCTTGCCAATAACTTCCGGCTTGCTTGCTAAGGGCTTGAATTGTGGATGTTCACTTTTCGGTAAAGGGTTATGTTTATCGCTTTATCATCATACTCTGTGATCCGTTTCTCAGGATAATCTTTTTGCTCGTCGATTGCGAGCTTCCTGCGGTTATCACGTTTCGACTTATGCTTTTGTCAAAGATCGTTATTTTAAACTTTTTCAATCGTTTACAGAATTACCGCTTGATTTTCTACAGCTGCTGTGATAAGATGATTGCGGCTGTTATCCGTCAAGTGTCGAGCTTGTATCAAGCATATAGCTTGTATCGGCTTGCGCCTTTGCGCCTTCTGCCTTGCGGCTTCGGCGGTTATGCTCTCGGTGCTCCTGTGTTCGATTTTCAAAGTTCTCGCCTTGCCAGTTGCTCGGCTTATCTTCGGCTTTTGCGTTGTCGGCGGTTTGTTGCTTTTCGCTGATTGCCTTGCGCAATTGCTATTATGGTACGTATGATATCACGCCACGTGTACCATGTCAAGTGTTTTTTGAAGTTTTTTTATACTCAGAGGAGTGTTGAAAATGTCGATAAGTACGGCATCGATGATCGGAAGATTAAAGGCAATCCGCAATTCCTTAGGTTTGACACAAAAAGAATTTGCCGAGCGAATAGGCATTGGACATAGTCTTTGTAAACAAATGGAAGCAGGAATGAAAGATGTAACAAACAGAACGATATGTTTAATTCGTGATAATCTCGGCGTCAACGAAAGGTCTTTGCGCTTCGGTGAAGGCAGAAGGATATGTTCCGTCAATTCGCGTTGACTTTCAATCTAGACGAGGAAAAACAGCGTCAACTTGCTGTTCTCGCCGATTTTCCTCTTGACGCCGCCGATATTTACGCGGAGTCAAATGACACGGCGAAGCGGAACGTAGCAAGGCTATTGAAGGCAATCGATAAAGGCAGTGTTGGTAGAATTGTCGACACGGAGTGATACCACGTCGACGCCGATCGGCGCGGGATCGTCGGCGGTATGATCGGCGCGGAGCGTTGCCGCGTGATTGGTATCAGCAGGGAATAAAGCACAGCTTGACTTTGCAGGGAATAAAGCACTGCAGAAATGCCGTTTACAAGCCGCACGGCGGCGAATACGCGTCGATTGTCGTCCGTTGGCATGATTTTACCCCCAACGCGAAAATCGCCGTGTTGCCGTGTTCAGCATACGCGACTATATACATAGAAACTCGGTATCAGCGTCTAAATCGGCATATCGCAAGCAACATCAATCGACTTTCCTATTATATAACGCCGAGCATATTCGACGCGTGTAAAAGGCATTTCTAATCGGCGTGAAAATATACGATCGGCGCGCGTCGACGCGTTGTAGGGCTTGCTGGCGCGCGTAAAAGGCATTTCTGAAGGCGTGTTCGTTCGGCGCGCCGCCGATAAGCTTGACAGATAAATGAAAATGAAAATCATTATCGATTAGCAGGTTGACGGGAAATGACGTTGACGCCGATAAAGCACATCGAGCCGACGTGCTCTATGTTGGTAGCAACATCTTATCGGCGTTGGCAATTCGTCAAAAAGTCAAGCTACATAAATCACTGCACACTGAGTGATCGGGCTCGTTCCCGTGTTTTTTCATAATTAAAAATGAAGAAAAAATAGGCGATATTCACGAATTTAGCCCGATCAGAGTATGTCCGCCGAAGCAAAAACGCGTTAAAACGGCGAATAGGGGGCTTAAAAGCGGTTTTTCGAGTGCTGCATATCGGTTATCGTTGACTGCCATAAACGGCGTTTGTAGGGCAAATGTGAGGCTCGCCGAGAATGGCGTTGTGACGCGGATTGTAAGGCTTGCTGAGCAAATATGCTCACAGTGCCATTTTGGTATATAAATTGTGATTATGGCAGGTTTCGATGCCGTTTCTGAAAAAAAGCGGAATACATTTTTTTAGAATGTAAACGAAAATAACATTACGTATTTCTGAAAGAGGGGTATTTGTAAATGAGAATGCAATTGATAATCACTTAATCGTCAACAGAATTGACGGTAATTTAAGAAAACTTTTGGGGCGAAATGTTTTCGGAAATGTTGCAGAAAGCAGAAAATATTTTTTGGAAAAAGCTATCGAAATTGTCGGTAATTTAAGAAAACTTTTTTGACAGAGTTTGTAGCACACCGGCTCGGATTAGTTGACGGCTAATTGATTATGAAAATCATTATCAAGTATATGTCGGAGCTTGCAATTGCAATTAGGCTCTTGCTACAGCAAGTCCCCGAAAGCAATTGCAATTAGGCTCTTGCTACAGCAAGTCCCCGAAAGCAATTGCAATTAGGCTCTTGCTACAGCAAGTCCCCGAAAGCAATTGCAATTAGG
>CALGGX010000454.1 GCA_937916025.1 uncultured Selenomonadales bacterium | reverse complement strand
AGTTCAGACGTGTGCTCTTCCGATCTGCCAAAAATCCGGAAAAGGGTATAATCAATCGAAAATTGTTAAGTTCGGAGGGCGAAACGATGCAACACAAGTGCAAGGTGACGGTGCTCGACAAGAAAGTCTTCGTCGATTATCAAGAGAAATATCTTGCCGATCCGCGTTCGGGTGCGTGTCCGTTTTACAATGTCGGCGACGAATTTATTTTCGATCGCTATGAAAATGACGACACGTTTTGGACGATGGGCAAGGGCAGTCAATGCGCGGAGGCGTGGGATTGCATTTCGCGATACATTTACACGGCACTGCAGGGCGGCTCGATCATGCGCGGCTGGACGAACGACGAGCGAATGATGATCGCCTGCTGCAACGACGGCACTCGTCCGGTGATTTTCAAAATCGAGCGACTTGATTATAAAGCAGTACACTTCGATTGTAAATTGTCGGCGACGCAAAAGGCGGAGATCATCTCGAAAGTGCGTTTTCTCGGCAAGGTCACGGAAGCGAAATTTCATGCGGACGGATTTTTGGAAGTGTTTCTCGACGACGACATTCCCGACAAAACGTTGACTGCAATCATCGAGTCTTGCGAAGGCATCAACGTCACGCATATCGATTAATTTTTTTTTGGAGAGTGACATATGGCATCGAATTTCATTCAGAACATCATTGACGACGATCTCAAAAACGGGCGGCACACGAGCGGCATTCACACGCGATTTCCGCCGGAGCCGAACGGTTACCTTCACATCGGACATGCAAAATCGATTTGCCTGAACTTCGGCTTGGCGAAAAACAACGGCGGCATTTGCAATCTTCGCTTCGACGACACTAATCCGACGAAGGAAGATGTCGAATACGTCGACTCGATTCAAGAGGATATTCATTGGCTCGGTTTCGATTGGGAGGATCGAAAATTCTACGCGTCCGATTACTTCCAAAAGCTCTTCGATTATGCGGTCGAGCTGATCAAACGCGGCTTGGCGTATGTCGACGACTCTTCAGCCGAGCAGATCAGAAACATGCGCGGCACGCTTACCGAGCCCGGCGTCGAAAGTCCTTTCCGCAATCGGTCGATTGAAGAGAGTCTCGAGCTTTTCAATCGCATGAAGGCGGGCGAGTTTGCGGACGGAGAGAAGGTTCTCCGCGCGAAGATCGACATGGCATCGCCCAACATCAACATGCGCGATCCCGTGATATATCGAATTGCGCATGTCTCGCATCATCGGACGGGAGATCAATGGTGCATTTATCCGATGTATGATTTTGCGCATCCGCTCTCGGACGCAATCGAAGGCATCACTCATTCCGTCTGCACGCTGGAATTTGAAGATCATCGTCCGTTTTACGATTGGCTGTTGGAATCGCTGGACTTTGACGTGAATACGCGCCCACGGCAGATTGAATTTGCGCGGCTCGATTTGACGAACACGATCACCAGTAAGCGCAAACTTCGGCAATTGGTTGAAGAAAAATACGTGCGCGGTTGGGATGATCCGCGAATGTCGACATTGAGCGGCATGCGTCGACGCGGTTTCACTCCGGCGGCGATCAGAAATTTCTGCGAGGAGATCGGCGTGGCGAAGGCAAATTCGCTCGTCGACATTGCAATGCTCGAGCATGCCGTTCGCGACGATCTCAATCGGAATGCCGATCGGGTTATGGCGGTGCTCAATCCGCTGAAGGTTGTCTTGACGAATGTTGAAGGCGTCGAGCAATTGACGGCGGAAAATCATCCCGAGCGCGAAGATACTCGGACGATTTCGTTTGCGCGCGAGATCTTCATCGAGCGCGAAGACTTCATGGAAGATGCTCCGAAAAAATTCTTCCGATTGAAGCCCGGCGGCGAAGTTCGGCTGAAACATGCTTACATCATCAAATGCAATGAAGTTGTCAAGGATTCGGACGGCAATGTCGTCGAATTGCATTGCACGATTGATCCGGAGTCGAAATCGGGCGGCGCGACTTCCAATCGCAAAGTGAAGGGAACAATACATTGGGTGGCGGCGGATTTTGCACTCCGCGCGGAAGTTCGGCTGTATGATTATCTCTTGCGTTCGGATGCGGAGCCGTCGGACGACTTCATTGCGTCGCTCAATCCGAATTCGCTGATTGTGATCGACAATGCATTGATTGAGCCGAGCGTTCGCGGAGCGGCTCCGATGACTCGATATCAATTTTTGCGAACGGGATATTTCGTCGTCGATCCGGATTCGACTGCCGATAAGTTGGTTTTCAATCGCATCGTCGGCTTGAAAGATACATGGTCGAAGGTGCAATCGAAAGGGTGAATGTCATGGCAAAAATTCCGCGCGGCTTGACGGATAAAGACATGGTCAAAAATTACATCGAGGAGCAGACGATCGAAGACAAGTTGGTTGCGGCAGAGAAAGAAGCGGAGCAGGTTCGCGCGGCGCAACAATTGAGAGAACCGCCGAAGCCTCTGGCGCAAGCCGGTTTCACCGCCGAACTTGCCGACAAACTCGGACGGGAACTTCTCGCGCTGAAGATGGAACTCGGAGCCTCCGGCGTTAAAAATTACAATTTCAAAATCAAACGCGACGGCGAGAAGATCACTTTAACGGTCGTCAACAAGACATTCTGATATAAAAAAAGGGCGCGCATTGAGCACGCCCGCTTTTTTTTTTTTTTCGATTAAATATCACTTCTTCTGCCGATGCCGCGCGGAACTCGCGAGCTCGAGCTTTGGCTTGAAACTCTCCGTCAACGCGTCGAAATTCAGATCGATTGCCGCGTCGATTGAAATGATCTCGCCGAGCGGATTTTCAATCGCCGAAGTCGGCTCAAACCAATACTGATCCGCACTCGATGGCAGTTCCGCATTCGAGTTCGTAACCGTCAACACGCTGCCGCTTTTCTTCAGAGTATAAGAATCAGCCGCGTCTTGCAATGTCACCGTCGCCGTCGTCGTGCCGCTCTTGATCGACACGACGTAATCCGAACCCGACTGTTTGTAAGTGAGAGTGCCGCTCGTTGCCTTCAACGTATCTCCGGTGCCGAAGTTTGTGATCACATTTTTGCCGGTATTATACGCAAACAGGAACAATTCGCCGTACTCGTCCGAACCCGTGATCGTATCATTGCCCTTGCCCGGCTGAATGGTAACCTTCTCGCCAGTATTAATGATGTAATCGACTTTCGATGTGCCCGTGAGCTTCTTCTTATCGTCGTCGTTGACAATCTCATTGACGCCGTCGACGTACAAATTCTTGCCGCTCTTTTTCCATTTGCAGTCGCCCGCGCCCTGCAATGTCACGGTCGATTTCTTTGTGCCGCTCGCGATCGTCACGACGAGATCGTTGCCCGATTTCATCGTCGAGAGTGTGCCGCTCGTCGCGCGAAGTGTATCGTTGACGCCGAAGTTCGTGATCA
>CALGGX010000453.1 GCA_937916025.1 uncultured Selenomonadales bacterium | reverse complement strand
TCCGCCAATGATTTTGTAAAGCCCGCCGGCATATGCTGAACTATCACCACTCCGCACGGAAGATTGCCCGGCAATCGTGTTATGACCGCCTGCAACGCTTGAGGTCCGCCCGTCGACGTTCCGATCGCCACCAATTTTTTCGATGCGGCGGCGTGTGCGGCGGTTCGCGCGGCGGTGAGCATTGAAGGTGCTTTCGGTGCCGTCGGAACAACTCTGATCTTCGGCTTCTCGCCGATCTTCAAACCCGTCCGACGTTGCACTTCGATGCGCTTCATCTTCGGCGGATCCGTCGATGCCGACATCAAAACCGGCGTGTATGTCAACGGACGCCCCGAAGAAAACGATTTGGAACTTCCGACATGCGCCTGCACTGCCTCGCGGCATTTTGTCAGAATTTCATCCTGTACCGGATCAATCTTGGAGATGGGACCGCCCGCTTTGCTGATCCAATCGACGGCTCCCAATGCCAACGCGCGAATTGTTGCGTCTGTTCCGCGTTGCGTCAAACTGCTGAACATCACCACCGGCAAAGGACACTCTTCCATTATCACCGCCAGTGCTTCCAATCCGTCCATTACCGGCATATTCACGTCAAGCGTCAAAACGTCGGGCTTCAGCTTTTTGACTTTGTCAATCGCATCTCGTCCGTTAATCGCCGTTCCTGCCACTTCAAAATCGCTTTGCTTATTGAACAAATCGCTAAGAACTTTTCTCATGAACGCAGAATCGTCAGCAATTAAGACTCGTATCATCCGGCTCATTCCTTTCACGCCGATACTCCTTTACTATCGGCTTCAATAAAAAACTTCTTATATGTATTCGCTTGCCGCGCTAAAGTTCCTTCATTGCGGCAAAATTTATCTCGAAAAGCCGCGCGCGGTCATGAAAACAATCGCCGCAAAAAGCCGCGCCAACCGCGTTTGACTTTGATCTCCCGTCCCGTCAAAAGATTGTTTGCGAGCGCGATGATGCATTTCGAGGCGGGCGACATCGGCTTGTTGACGATGAACGGCATTTGTTTTTTGACCGACTCCTGCACGTTGGAATCTTCAAAAACGTAACCCGCGCATTCGATCGGCATGTTTAAAAACCGCTTCGCTGTTTCCTGTAATTTTGTCGTTGCCTCTTCGCTCTCTTTCGTGTCCTCGACGCGATTGACGAGCAATCGGATATTTTTTTTGTTGGAATTTTTGCTGTACGCTTTGATGACGGCGTAAGCATCAGAAATTGATGTAGGTTCGTTCGTCGTCACGAGGAGAGTTTCATCCGCCGCTTTGATGAAGTCGAGCACATTCTGCCCCAGCCCCGCGCCCGTGTCTATCAATATTATATCCGCGAGCTTATCGCAATCGGCGAGTTTTTTGTACAAAATCCGCTGCTCCTCGCGAGTAAATCCGACTGCCTTTTCGACACTGCTGCTGCCGGAGATGTAGCTGATGCCGAACGACGATTGCATGACGACATCCGAGAGCTTGATGCGCGTCTCGAGCAGATCGAGCAGGTTTCTGTGCGAGATATTTCCGAGAATCACGTCGACATTCGCCATGCCGATATCGGCGTCAATCAACAGCGTCCGTTTGTTCATCAATTGCAAGGCAATCGCGAGATTGACGGCGACGTTTGTTTTGCCGACGCCGCCCTTGCCGCTGGTGATGGTGATCACCCGCGTCGCATGCTTTGGCCCGAACATCGTTGCCGGATTGTTGTCTTCGCTCGCCGCCGCCGCGACCGCTTCCGCCTGCTTTTTATGCAGTTTGTCGATTGCGGCAATCGCCGTCGACGCCGAAGACGGCAACGACGGTTGAGCTGCCGCCACGACTTTTGTCGCTTCTTTGATGCGCGCTTCCTGCTTCGCCTTTTGCGCCTGTTGAGCCGCATGCGCCGCGCGTTTGCGAAGTGTCGTTGCCTGATCGCCTTCGCCCAGAAGAGTTCCATGCGCGTCGTCGGATTTTTTCTTTCGAGAGGAACTTTGACGCGTCGTTTTCGGTTTGACGGAGTTCGCTTCGAGTTTCTTGCGCCGCGCTTCTTCGGTCTTTTTCTCTTTCAACTCGCGGAGTTGCGTTTCTTCGTTTTTTCGTCGGCGCGGACGTTCGGAAGGCTTTTTCTCGCGAGGCTCGTCCGGATTGTTCAAGTCAGATTGTTTCATGACTTATCCTCAAAGGAGATGTTTGACGGTTTCGCTGATGCGGCGCGCGACATAGACGTTATTCATTACGTAAAGATGGATACCGTCGACGCCGTTTGCAAGAAGATCGACGATTTGATTGAGTGCATAGACGATGCCGGCTTCTTTCAATGCATCGGAATTCTCGCCGTATTTGTCGAGGATTTTTCGGAATTTGATCGGAAGGTTCGCGCCGCACAAATTCACCATGCGCTCGATCT
>CALGGX010000452.1 GCA_937916025.1 uncultured Selenomonadales bacterium | reverse complement strand
GACCACATTGCCGTCATTTTCTGCGATTGAGAACTTAAACAACTGATTTCTGTAATTCAACAGGCATTCATTGCCCTTGATAACGAATTTGCCCAATGTTTTCAACCAAACGCGCCAATCTTGCGAGGGCTCGATGATCTCCAACACACTCTCGGAGCTTTCGATATATTTCACCGGCAGAGTTTTTATGTCTCGCCCATTGTTCCGAGCCTTCCAGCCGCCGGTTCTGATGAATCTGTTTTCGTCCTCGGCTGTCGGAAAACCACGCACGCTTGTTTCTCGTATTATAGCAAGATACTGATCTATTTTGCAAGAATAATTTGCCTGTCTGATGAAATCGGGGCGGTCGCCGGACATCGGGCACAGCAGACATCCCGCACGGCTGTTGCCTTTCTTATACGCCGCATTCAAATGCAATTCGTTTCTGAAGATGTATAAATACACTTCCGTCGAGCTCCAATTCAACAGCGGCAAGCAACTGTATTGCCCTTTGTGTTTGGTGCCCAACGACAGGAATTTGTATTCGCTTCGCTTGATACTCTCGTCGGCGCGAACCCCGACAAACGCCATTTCAATCAGATCGTTTTTGCCGACAATTTCGCGGAGCTTCAGCAATTGCGGCGTCGTCTTATGAACACTGCAACACCAACGCAAAACTTGCGAGGGCGGTCCGAATATCTTCCAATTCTCCAACGACTCGCTCTTTGCTTTCGCGGTGAAGAATCTGATTTTCAACTCTTTGCACTTGTTTCGCATCAACTCGACAGAATCATACGTATCGGGAAATTCCATGCCGGTATCGCCGAAAATGACGACAAAATCCTCGGCAGGCAGTGCTCGACGAACGATGTCAAACAAAACCTCGCTGTCTTTGCCGCCGCTGTAAGAGACGTGAAACACATCGACCTTATTCTTCCCCTTGTTATGTCGCTTATAAGTGTTGTAAACGCGTTTGATCGTCTCTTGCGTTAATGCTTCCATGATGTCGGCATTCTTCTCGAGCATCCTCGCAATGTCGACAAACTGCAACGCCCGATCTTCCGGATCGTAATCGTCGAGGATCAGCTCCGGCGGAGTGTATAACGCGCCGCCCTTCGTGTGCGCAACCTTCCGCCCGCGATAGATGTAGTTATTCACCTCCGCCCACATGATCGGCGCATCGTCGCTCCTCGGATAATCAAAATACTCGCCGAAGCCCAGCAAGTCCAGCTCGCGATAATACACCGGACGCGGCTCCTTGCTGAACTGCGATACTTCCGTCGTCAATAACGGTCCGCCCGTCTCTTCATCCCATACGTATTGATACATCTCATCTCTGCTCTTTCATCAATTTCGCCGCTTGGATCAATTCGCCGATGTTTTTCAGTGTGCGTCTCTGCTGATAGCCGCAATCGACTATGAATTGCAATACCTCGCCGTCCGAATTCAATGCCTCGGAATACGACAGCGCATCAACCAGCAGCGATCGATAATCCGAAATCTCGCAATCGATCCGCACCATTGCTCCGAATGCGCCGCTCGCGCTGAACGAGTTGTGCAGCAGTTTGAATTGCCGACTGCCTCTGAACAGAAAACTCTCCACCACGAAAATATTCCACGCCCGACCGATATTCGGAAAGTCCAAAAACAAATTGATCTCCTTGAGCGGGACGTAATCTCGAGGACACAGCCCGCTCAATACGGCGTCGATTGATTCTACATCAAAATCAATCCGCTGTCGATGAATGAATTTTTTGCGCGACACTCGCACCATGTGATTAAGCACGATCTCCCACGGCACTTTATCATATAAGTCCGTCGAAAACGCCTTCAACTCGTCAAGCGACAATTCATCGTGCTCATTCAGGAAATCGACGAAGACTCGCGTCAAGTTCAATGTACTTCCGCGCGGAGTGATGATCGAGTCGTTGAAGGCAAATCGATCGCGGAGAAAATACTTCAGGCAGTTTCGGAAACCGTACGCGGCAAAGCCGTCCAAACCGTCGAGAATGTGCGGGTGCTTGTCGCGGATCGCATTCATCAATTGCACGGCATTGACATAGCCGCGCGAGTCGATCTCCGATTGGATTAA
>CALGGX010000451.1 GCA_937916025.1 uncultured Selenomonadales bacterium | reverse complement strand
CGAATGTCTGCGGATTGTGGCAGCCGATGCAATGATGAGGACAGCCCTGCACGAAAATCGTAAAGCGAATGCCCTCGCCGTCTACGTATGATTCTTCTTCAATTCCCGCTATCCGAATCTGCAATTCCCTCGCCCCGATCAATTTCTTTGTAGTTGCAAACTATATCAGAAACGGTTAAAATTTCGATGAAACGACCACATTTCGAGGGGAGGCTCAAGCCTTGATACGATTGATCATTCTGCTGAGCGCAATATTTTTTTTGCCTGCAGTTATCGGTTTTGCCGAGACGAAATGGCAGCCGGAACTGCGCGTCGGACTTTTTTCTGCATCGAGCGCGACGCTGAATTTTTCTCTGCCGATCGAGAAAGGCGGCGTCAACCTTCCGGCGAACACTCCGATTGTCGTTTCAATCGAAGGCGGCAAGATCAAGATCGGAGATAAAATCATCGACGACGACTCGATCGAACTCCGACCGAAATTCAATGCGTTGATTCGCGAGATGTTCGTTTCGATCGACGGCATGAAATATCCCGGCACCGTCAAGCTCGTCCTCCGCAACAATCAATTGACGATCGTAAATCTCACGACGACGGACGAGTATCTTCGCGGAGTGATCCCGAACGAGATGCCGACGAGCTGGAGCGGCGAGGCACTCAAAACACAGACGATTGCCGCGCGGACATTCGCACTGAAAAATCGCAAGCGGCATGCGGCGGACGGATATGATCTCTGCTCGACGACGCACTGTCAAGTGTACAAAGACTTGTCTTCGGCGGTAGAGAGTTCGGACGCGGCGATTGAGGCGACGTTCGGCGAGGTTTTGGTTTATAACGGCGTGCTGATCAACGCGACGTTTCATTCCGATTCGGGCGGCAGAACCGAAAACGCGTCCGATGTGTGGGGCGGGAGCGTTCCATATCCCGTTTCGGTCGACGAGTTTGACACAAAAACTTATCCGTGGAAGAAAACGATCGCGGTCGAGGAGTTTGTCAAGCAACTCGGAAAAGATATCGGCGAGTTGAAGGCGATCAAATTATCGCCGCTCGAGATCGGTCGCGGCGCGGAAGATCGCTCGTCGTCGGGTCGAGTCAAGCGCATTACTCTCGTCGGGAGCAAGCAGACGATCGAGATCAAAGGCGAGGAATTGCGCGGGAAGTTTCGATTGATGAGCACGCTGTTCGACATGTCGATCAAGGACGGCGAGGTTTTGATCAGCGGCTACGGTTTCGGACCCGGCGTCGGCATGTCGCAATACGGCACGCTGGATTTCTCCGAACACGGTCGGACTTACGACGCAATTTTGAAGCATTATTACACGGGCGCGGAGATTAAGAAGGCTTACGGCACCTTGCCCGCATGGAAGAAAAACGGGAGTGATTGATATACTGCTGAGCGAATTTGATTATGAACTGCCCGAAGAATTGATCGCGCAACAGCCGATCGAACCGCGAAACGCCTCGCGATTGATGGTGCTCGATCCGAGAACGCAATCGATCCGCCATCGCCGATTTTTCGAGCTCCGAGAATTTCTCGACGTCGGCGATACGCTGATCTTTAACGATACGCGAGTGATCCCCGCGCGATTGATCGGTCATCGTCCGAGCGGCGGTCGCATCGAGCTCTTTCTGCTCCGACAACTCGACGCGAGACATTGGGAGACGCTCGTCAAGCCCGGCAAAAAAATCGCCGAAGGCTCGCAATTGATCTTTTCCGACGAACTGTCATGCACGGTGATCGAGCGGACGGACTTCGGCGGTCGGATTGTCGAGTTCAATTTCGACGGCGTGTTTGAAGAAATTCTCGATCGACTCGGCGAAACGCCCCTGCCGCCTTACATTCATGAAAAACTCGACGACGCCGAACGCTATCAAACCGTCTACAATCGAGTGCGAGGCTCCGCCGCCGCGCCGACTGCCGGTTTGCATTTCACTCGGCAACAGTTGAATGAACTCGCCGAAAACGGAATCAATCTCGGCTTCGTCACGTTGCATGTCGGGCTGGGAACCTTCCGCCCCGTCCGCGTCGAGAATGTCGAGGATCATCAAATGCACTCGGAATTTTTTTCGATCCCGCAAGCGACCGTCGAGCTGATCGATCGGACGAAGGCGTCGGGGCATAGGGTGATCGCCGTCGGCACGACTTCAATCCGAACTCTCGAGTCTGCCGCGCGGAACGATCGATCGATTGCGGCAGGAAGCGGCGAGACGAACATCTTCATCTACCCGGGATATGAATTCAAAATCGTCGACGCGGTCGTGACGAATTTTCATCTGCCGAAGTCGACGTTGATAATGTTGATAAGCGCATTCGCCGGACGTGAATTCATTCTTCGCGCGTATCGGGAAGCCGTGCGGGAGCGTTATCGATTTTTTTCATTCGGCGACGCAATGTTTATAGAGGCAAAAGCATGATCAAATACGAATTGAAACACATAGACGCGGCAACGGGCGCGCGCGCGGGAATTCTCCACACGCCGCACGGCTCTTTTGAGACGCCGCTTTTCATGCCGGTCGGCACGCAGGCGAGCGTCAAAACCGTTTCGCCCGAGGAACTTCGCGAGCTCGGCGCGGGCATCATTCTGTCAAACACATATCACCTGTTCTTACGCCCGGGCGCGGATTTGATCGCCGAGGCGGGTGACTTGCACAAATTCATGCATTGGGATCGCGGGATTTTGACAGACAGCGGCGGTTTTCAAGTGTTCAGTCTCGGCGCGATGCGCAAAATCACCGAGGACGGCGTAACCTTCCGATCGCACATCGACGGCTCGAAACAATTTCTCTCGCCGGAAATTTCGATCGAAGTGCAGATGAAACTCGGCTCCGATATCGCAATGGCGTTTGACGAATGCATCCCTTATCCTGCCGATTACGAGTATGCAAAGCAGTCGACCGATCGGACGCATCGCTGGGCGCGGCGCTCTCTCGACGCCGAAAAAAGATCGGATCAAGGCGTCTTCGGCATCGTGCAGGGCGGAATGTTTGAAGACATTCGTCGAAATTCCGCGCGGACGATCGCGGAAATGAATTTCGTCGGCTGTGCGGTCGGCGGACTTTCTGTCGGAGAGCCGAAGGAATTGATGTATGAAATGCTGAGCGTTTCGACTTCCGAACTTCCGATTGATAAGGCGCGATATTTGATGGGAGTCGGAACTCCGGATCATTTGATCGAAGGAGTGGCGCGCGGCATCGACATGTTTGATTGCGTGTTTCCGACGCGAGTCGCGCGAAACGGCATGGCAATGGTCGATCCGAAAATCGCTCCGCGCGGGCGGTTGGTAATGAAAAACGCGGCATTTACGCATGATCACTCGCCGCTCGATCCGACGTGTCAATGTTACGCATGTCGAAACGGATTTACGCGAGCTTACATCAGACATTTGATCCGCGCGGAAGAAATTTTCGGCTTGCGATTGTTGACGTTGCACAATCTGTTTTACCTGCAGAATTTCATGCGCCGAATGCGGGCGGCGATCCTCGACGATCGATTTTCCGAGTTCCGCGCGGCATTTTTCAACGCATATCGAAAGGATTGATTTTAATGGAAAACGAAGTCGGCGCGATGTTTGGTGCTTGGGGACCGATCATTGCAATGCTGATCATCTTCTACTTTCTGCTGTATCGCCCGCAAAAGCAGGCGGCAAAACAACGTGAGGAAATGTTGAACAGCCTGAAGGCGGGCTTGCGGGTGATCACAATCGGCGGCATTTACGGCACGATCACTTCACTTACGGATACCGTCATCCACTTGAAAATCGCCGAGAATGTCGAAATCGAAGTCGCGCGCGGCTCCATCAACGGCATCATCACCGGCGAGCAGAAATAAATATATCTCTTGTAAAACAATGTTGCTTATTCTATAATCATCGCAGTTCTTCAATCAAATTCGAGGAGGAATTTTCGATGAGTATTTCAATCGGCAACATTGTTTTTTTGATCAGCGATCCGAGCAAACGCGGTCCCGTCATAACCGTCGACGACAATATATACACGGTTTGGCTTGACGGCATGCCGCAAACATTTTTCGCCGAACAACTCCGACCATATGAGCCGCCGACGCAAAAATCTCTGTCGCTGAAACAAGTCCGCGCGGCGTTGACGGCGTATCAGATCAAACATCCGAGTTCGTCAAATCTGTATTCGCTGAACGCGGCGCGCATCGACTTCGTACCGTATCAGTTTCGTCCCGCGCTGAAACTCATTCACTCGGACGCCGCTCGCATTTTGATCGCGGACGATGTCGGTGTCGGCAAGACGATAGAAGCCGGACTGATCTTGAAAGAATTGGAAGCGCGATTTCAGATCGAGTCGGTGCTGATCATCTGCCCGAAGCCGCTCGTTGCCGAACGCAAATGGGAGATCGAGATGCACGATCGTTTCGATGAAAAATTCAGCGCGCTTGACGGAAATCTGCTCCGGCAATGCATTTCCGATACCGATCGCGACGGCGAATGGCCTGCGGGTTATTCCAAGGCGATCATCCCGTACTCTCTGCTCGAGAACAAAGAAAATATCACCGCGCTCGGCAAATTGGATCCGTTGCCGCATTTCGATCTTGTGATCGTCGATGAGGCGCATAACATTCGCACGTCAAAAACGCAACGCTATCAAGGCGTCGAGCTGTTCTGTCAAAATGCGGACGCCGTGATCTTCATGACCGCGACGCCGCTTCAGAACAGCAACAAAGACCTCTTCACTCTGCTGAATCTCTTGCGTCCGGACGTGGTTTCGGATAAGCCGACTTTCTTTGCGATGATCGAGCCGAATATTCATGTCAACAAACTTGCGCGCATCGTTCGCAATCAGAAATCCGATTGGCGCGAGCAGGGCAAGCTCGTGCTCGAAAAAATCCTCGCCACGCCGTGGGGCAACGATGTAATTCGCAGCAATCCGGCGTTCAAAGACGTGGAGAGTTTCTTCGATAAAGCCGAAGTCACGCGCGATGAAAAAGTCGCCGTCATTTCAAAAATCGAGGCGTTGCATTCGTTTGACTCGATGCTCAATCGCACACGACGCATGGACATCGACGCGTTCTGTAAGCGAGCCCCCAAGACGGTGCGCCCGGCATTCAGCGCGTCTCAGAAGGCGTTGTACAATCATCTGATGGCATTCGAGAGCAGCGCGTTGCTCGTCAAAAATCAGTCCGTCAACATCCGATTCATGATGTGCACGATAATGCGACAGGCGGCGAGTTGCATTCACGGTTTGAAACCGTTCATGGAAGATATGATCGCGGATCGGCTGTTTCAAATCTCGGCGCAAATTTCGGATTGCGCGCTTGAGCAGGAACGCGATTTTACCATCGACGGCAACGAACTCAAGACTTCGTTTTTGGAATTGGCAATGAAGATCATCGATCTGTCGGAGCAACTCAACGAAGCGGATCCGAAGTTTGACGATTTGATGAAGATCGTTCGGGAAAAACAGAATTCCGACAACAACAAAATCATTCTGTTCAGCTCATTCCTGCGGACGCTGGATTATCTTTGCGAGCGGTTGCAGGCGGAGGGCTTGCGCGTTGCTCGGATCGACGGTTCGGTTGACGATGATGTTCGTTTCGAGTTACGGCAACGATTCATGAAAGATCGCACCGAGGATGATGCGCTCGACATGCTGTTGTTCAGTGAAGTCGGCAGTGAAGGGCTCGATTATCAATTCTGCGATACGATGATTAACTACGATCTGCCGTGGAATCCGATGCGGATCGAACAGCGGATCGGGCGCATTGATCGGCGCGGGCAGAAGAGTGATGCCGTGCAGATTTTCAACTTGATCACAAAAGACACGATCGACGAAGATATTTACGATCGGTGTCTGTCGAAGATCGGAGTGTTTGAAGCGAGTATCGGCGATTGCTCGGAGATTCTCGGCGAGATCAGCGAGAAGATCACGGATATCATGCTCAAGCCCGGACTGACCGCCGAAGACCGCGCGAAAAAAATCGAGCAACTCGCCGATAACAAGATCAGAGAGCTGAACGAATTGCGGCGGCTCGAGAAAGAGCAACGGCAATTCTTCGGCTTGGATTTATCCTCGGAGCTCGAGAACAAACTCGCGGCGGACGTCAAGAAGCAATGGATACAGCCGAAGACGGTGCGCGAGTTGGCGGAGATTTTTCTGGAGGATTTCTTGGGCACGGGCGGCGAGTTGACTGTCGGGAATTTGAAATTGTCGGCGGAGAAGAAATTCAAACTCCTCAATGATCCGAAGCGTCCGCAGAAAAACGCCGGTGATTACAAGCGTTGGCAAGCATACTTGAAGTCCGGCAATCCGCATTTGTCGATCACATTCGATATCGAACAGGCGAAGAAGAATCTTGACGTGACGTTTTTGACGTCGATGCATCCGTTCGTCGTGCAAGCGGCGCGGAATGAGAGCGGCGATGAGAAATTTCCGCTCACGTTGGCGGTCGAGACGAGCCGCGAGGATATTCCGAAAGGCTCGCACGAATTTCTGATCTACTTTTGGAATTACGACGGCATTCGCTCGGATATTGAATTGATTCCGATTGCCGAAAATGCATCTGTCGAAAAAGACATAATCTCGATCATGTTGAACGCGACGTCGGATGCGACACTCGAAGGCAATCACGACGACAATTGGCGTGCGTTGGAAGAACTGCATGGCGAGCGTTGGCGAGAGGCACGAGACAAATACATCGATGACGTCCGAGAGGATTGTCAATATCGCGTCGATCAACTGAAACACTCTCAACAAAAACAGATTGAGGCGGTTTCAAATATAGCGGTCGACAATATCCGCATCGGCAAGATTAACAAAATTAATTTGCGAACTGCGGCTTTGATCTCTCGCATTGAGGCGAAAAACGCCACGGTCGATCTGAAGTTTCGGCTGTTGCTTCGCGGCGTGTTGTTCGTTCGATGATCGGAGGTGCAGACAATGGGCAAGATCGATTACACGGCGATTTACAATCGAAACAAGCATGATTGGCATGCGTTGACGAATGATCCGGAGCAATTTGAAAATCTCCTCGCGGGGCATTACGCCGAGAGCAATCACTTCATCTATGAATTGTTGCAGAATGCCGAAGATGCGGGCGCGCACTCGGCAACGATTGAGCATCATCCCGATCGATTGATCTTCCGGCACGACGGCAGACCTTTCGACGCGAATGATGTGGCGGGCGTTTCATCGATGCTTGCGACCACGAAGAGAGACGACTCGAGCACGATCGGGCATTTCGGGATCGGCTTCAAGTCCGTGTTTCGATATACGCGACGACCTGAGATTTATTCCGACGGCGAGGCGTTTGCGATCGAGAACTTCCTGTTGCCGATCGAGATCAAAAACACTCTGCCGAGCGGCGATCACTCGACGAAGATCGTCATCCCGTTCGACAAGCCGGAAGTCTCGGGCGATTCGATCATCGAGAAGTTGCGAAGTCTGAACGGCGAGATTTTGTTATTCCTTCGCAATCTCCGAACGCTGAATTGGCGCATTGTCGAAAGCGGCGAATCCGCGCGGATTGAGATCGATCGCGGCGAGAACGGCATTATAACCTGCAGACATTCGAGCGGCGAAACGACGACCGAAACGAAGTTTCTGAAATACACGGAGCGGTTTGATCTCGACGAGATGAAGTCCGCCGAAGTCAGCGTCGCTTACAAATTGAATCCGCAAGGACGCAATATCAATGCGATGGAGAAGGTGCCGTTCCATGTCTATTTCCCGACGCGTGAGGAATCGCATCTGCCGTTCATTGTGCATGGAAGTTTCGAGACGGCGGTCTCGCGCGAGAAGTTGATCACGCCTTCGCCGTTCAACGAGCACTTGTTCGAGCGAATCGTCCTATTGATCGTCGAGAGTCTGAAAGACTTGTCGAAACGTCAATTGACGACACAGAACTTCATGCGCCGAATCCTGTTGCCGGCATTCAAGAGTCGATTGCCCGAGCTTAAAGCGCACGTTAATGCGCTCCTCTCGCGCAAGCCTATTTTAATTGATGTCGAGGGACATCGCAGTTGGTTGAATGAATTGATGATCGCCGATCCGATCGAAATTGCGTCGTTCAAGCGATTGCTGTTCCGAAACACCTTCCCGCAAAAGCATTTCGCCGATATCAGCGACGAGCACGGAGTCAATTTCCGAGAATACGTCGAGTGGTTGCGAGATGATTTGCATATCGAAGTGTTTACGCTCGAGGCTTGGGCGAAGAATCTCCGCACGGCTGATCTTAACATTCAAAACGAAGACGATCTGCAATTGTTGAAGAAATTCTACGCCTTTCTGCAGAGTAAATACCGCGTCGGCAAAATTTCATGGCGTGCATGGGATCAATTGCGCCGCGCACCGATCATTCTCACGGAAGCTCAGACGCTCGTCGCCGCATACAAAGACGGCAGACCGAACGTTTATCGCAGTCCGATCGATCAAACATTGCACGGCGCGGCGATCGTCAATCGCGCAATGGAGGCAGAATTTTCGACGCTGTTCAGCCGCGAGGATGCCTTCAATATTCCGCAATTCGACAGCTTCCAATCCGTCAAAGCATTCGTCGATCAGAAATATGTTTACGTCAATCAGTCCGATCTCGAGCAACACGCCGAGGACATGAAACAAATTCTCGCGCTGTTCGGCAGATACGATCAAGAGTCAATCCGAAGCATGTTGCAAAACGCAAACATTATCAAAACCGATTCGGAGTTCGTCAAGCCGCGCGATGCTTACATTGACATTGCAGATGAGGGCATCGATTTACGAATTTATTTCGCCGGAATTGCACATTTCAATGTCGACAGCGAATTTTACTCGGCGCATGGCATTTCGTCGTCCGACTTGAAAAAGCTCGGAGTGATCTCGACTCCGGTGAATAAAGGCAGACGCGCGGATTATGACACAAAGCCGCAATGGCAGGCAACGGGCGAATTTTGCCCCGAGCTTTGGATCGACGGCTTGGAAGCGAATTTGAATTATATCCGCAATCATCCGGATGACGAATTGTCTCGAAAGAAGTCCGCCAAGATTTTGAAGTTGCTCGTCTCAATCCGGCAAAAATTGAACGGCGAAATTCGCATCGGTAAAGTCAATCCGAAACATGAAACGCACGAGGTCGGGTGGTTGAAACTCATCCGACGACATGCGTGGGTTTTCGACAACAGTCCGAAACCGCGCAAGACCGATCAATTGTCTCGGCTCGAGCTGAATTCGGAGTTGTATCGCGAAGTGCCGCCGATCGAAGAGGCATTTCAATTTTTGGGCTTCCGCGCGGTTGACAAAGAATTTCCGACAAAGCCGATTGTAAATTACGATCGATTGAAAGATCATGTGCGGCGCGAGTTCGGCAATGCGAAAGAAGTTCGGTACGAAAAAATTACGCTGTCAATCCGCACGAGCCGTTCGCCGATTGAAGCGCAAACGTATGCGCGCGATATGTACAGCAACGGCGTCAATTGCATCTGTCAGATGTGTCGTGAGTCGACGCAATATCCGGAAGTGATCGAGCCGGTGAATTGCGGTCGGGAGCTGAAGCAGTTGCATATCTGCCTTTGCCCCGAGTGCGCACGCATTTTCAAGCTGTTTCGCGGCAAATGCGGCGACGAGTTCAATAAATTATTCCAAGATGCCGTCCTCGCCTCGGACATTTCGGAGCCGAAGGCGAAATACGCCGTTTCAATCAATGAAGACCTCACCGTTCATTTCACGCAAACGCATCTTGCCGAAATTCAAGAGATTTTCAAACTCTTGTAACCCAAATCAAACGCGAATTTACTGCTGAAGCAGGGCGTTGACTTCTTTCTGCAATCGGTTCAGCGAATTGTTGAAAGGCACGACTCCGCGAATGATCTTCGTAATTTCCGCATCGGCATAGAGGATCGCGTCGCCGTAACCTTTGAACTTCGGCGGCATGACCGCCTCGTCCATGATCTTGCTGATATCGGCGGGAGTCATCGCGCCGGAGTTGATCGACTCCCACAGAAAAATCTCTTGCGCTTCCGACGACATGACAACGCCGCGCCGCACCGGAAGTGCTTGAGATTTTTTCAGGATCAGCTGTTGACTCGCCTCGTCGTAGCAGAGTGCCTTCAGAAATTTCCACGCGAGTTCGGCGTTGCCCGTGCGCGAGCTCATCCCGACCAGCAACGTATCCATCACCGAAATGCTTCTGCCGGACGAACCGCCGGGCATCTTGACGCAATCCCACTCGAACGACGAGTATTTTTTTATGCGCCAAGGATACGGCTTATACGTTCTGTATTCGGCAAATGAAAACGGGCGAAACGCCACGCGCCCCATGTCGAAATCCTTCGGATTGACGTCGTAGCTTTGATGAATGCGCCGAAGCTCCATCATCAATTGCACGGTCTCTTCCATTCGTTGATCGGCAAAGTAAGACGCCTTGCCGTCTTCTCGAAACAATGTCAAACCGTTCGAGATCGCCGCCTGCTGCCATGAATAATCGTAACAGCCGAATTGATCGAGCCGCCCGTCGCCGTCGGTATCCTTCGTCACGCGTCGGCAAATGTCGAGAAAATCCGTCCACGTCCAATCGTTTTTCGGCATCGCGATCCCCTCGCGCTCGAGCAGAGTTTTGTTGACAAACATGAACGTCAACACACTCTCGCGCGGCAGAGCATACGGCGTCTCTTCATACATACCGTATCGAAACGCCGCCGGATAATAATTGCCCGGATCGAATTTGTCATCGCGCGCAATGAACGGCGATAAATCCATCAACGCCCCAATCGACGCATAGAGATTGAAATCCTCCGCAAGCACAAAAAAAACGTCCGGCTCGTTGCCGTCCATGAATTGCTCGGCGAGCCACTCGGCATAATCTTCCTTCTCGATGCCGCTGACATACGTCACTTTGACGTTCGGATGCGCCTTCTCGAATTGCCGAATGACTTCATCGATGATGATGTAAGTTTCGCCTTGCGGCACGTTCCAATTGCTCCCGACGAAAATGCCGAGCCGAAGTTCGTTGTGCACCTGAATGCGATAATACACGACGACGAACGCGATCACGCAAATTGCCGCCGCCGCGAACAGAATTTTTTGCGGCTTGAAGTCCGAGTTCATGGAACGATCAACTCGCTGACCGCCAAGCCGGTTTGAACCGCCCAGATCGCCAATTGTGTCCGATCTCGGAGATTGAGTTTCGACAGCGCGGAGCTCAAGCCGTTGAGGACGGTGCCTTCCGACAGCGAGAGTTTTTCGGCAATTTCTCGGTTCGAGAGCCCATGCCCGACGAAATGCGCGATGTTTCGTTCCGTGCGCGTGAGTTCTTTGACGCCCTGCTCGTCGACTTCCATCGCAAAATTCAATTGCGCCATCTGATTGAAGAGCTTGACGACTTTCGTGACGACGCCGGGATTGAGCATCGAGCCGCCGCCGATCACCGTCCGAATCGCCGCCGTCAATTCCTTCACCGAACCGCCCTTCAGCAAATATCCGCTCGCGCCGTATTTCAGCGCGTAATACACGTACTCGTCATCGTCAAACGTCGTAAGAATGATGATCCGAACTTGCGGATATTTCTCTTTGACAATCTTCGTGCAACGAACGCCGTCGAGCTCCGGCATGCGAACGTCCATCAAAATTATATCCGGCTGTTCTTTTTTGAGAAGCTCGAGGACTTGCAGACCGTTTGCGGCGAGCCCGATCACTTTCATGTCGGGATTGATGTTGAGGACGATCTCGAGACTCTCGCGAATGAGCTCTTGATCGTCAGCGATTAAGATTCTGATCATCGCGCACCTCCTGATTGAGCGGAATTACAACTTCAATGATGAAACCGCCGTCGCTCCAATAATTCAGCGTGCCGTGCAGGAGCTCGAGCCGTTCTCGCATGTGACGCAAGCCGAAGCCGGGCTGAACATCTTCGCAACCTCTGCCGTTGTCGACGATGATCACATTCAAATGCCCGCCTTCGTTGCAGACCGTGATCCGGACTCGCGACGCGTGCCCGTGCCGATACGCGTTCGTCAAACTCTCCTGCAAAACGCGATAAATGACTTCCTGTTGATCATCGCGAAGCTCGTCGGGCCAACCGACAATCGAAAAACTGATGTCCATCCCCGACGAAGCGGTAAAGCCGGTTGCCATGTGCATGATCGCTTCCTTGAACGGCAATTTTTCGAGATCGTCCGGGCGGAGATTTTTGATCGAACGCCGAACGTCCGTCAAGCCGCGCCGCGCGGTATCACGAATTTTCGACAGCTGTTGTTTTGCGAATTCGGGCGCGGCGTCGACCGTCATGATGCAGGCGTCGAGTCCGGCGGCGATGCCCGTCAATGCATGTCCGAGCGTGTCGTGAATTTCGCGCGCGAGCCGATTGCGTTCTCGAATTTCAGCCATTTGCTCGGACTCGATTGCATAGAGTCGGAGCTTTTCGCTTGCCTCGGCGAGTTGCAAGTTCAGCAATCGAATGCGCTCCTTCTCGTCATATTGATTTTTGATCAGCATCGCGAGATAGAATACGAACAGCACGATGTTGATCGACGAAAAGATATTTTTAATCGCCAACAGCAACACCTGAATCGCCGAGTTGTAATACGAGATGTATTCTTCAATCGGCACGACGTTCAGCTGAAAGCGCACGAGATTGTAATTAGCCATGAAATACAATCCGAGCATTGCCGTCAACAGAATGAACTCGCGATTGCGCCCTTCGTATCGATACATCAAATCCGCCGCGACGAGCAATACCACGCCGTCGTACGACAAATTCAAACTCCGCATCAGGAGCATGCAAATGACGATCTCTCCGGCGAACAGAGTGTAGCGGATAAATTTCCGTTCCTCGCGGCGATACAGACAGCCGAGAATGATCAACAGCAGAAACGACGCGATTGTTGACAGAATGATCTCGATTGAAGACATCGGCGGCGCGGATACGTTTTCCAAAAAGCTCCGCGCGGTCATCGAGTGGTTGATTTTTTTTTGCGTGACGCACATGAATGCGGCGAAGATCAGAGCGACGAAGCCGTTGTAGATGTAAAGCAACCGATGCATTTCGGCGATCATTGATCTGCCCTGCCGATTCAATTCAATCCCACCCTTCGATGTTAAAAGCATTGACGGTTTCTTTAGAGAGAAGTTTCGTCGGCAATTGGATCAGCGGCTCGACTTCTCTGCCGTCGAGAATTTTGTAAGCGCAATCGGCGGCAAGTCGTCCGATCGTCCGCGGCGATTGCACTGCGGTTGCCGTCATTCGATTGGAAAAAATCATTTCCTTCGTCTCGGGCACTCCGTCGACGCCGTAAACTCGAACGTCATTCAATCGCCCGGCATTTTGGAGCGCGGCGATTGCTCCGAGTGCGGCAGGATCATTCAACGCCATGACGATGCTGATGTCGGGATGTCGACTCAACATGGTTTCCATTGCCGGCATGGCGAGCTCGAGCTGACCGAAGCATTCCTCTTCGTCGACGATGACAAATTCCGAGTGACCTTCGAGCGTGTCGAGAAAACCCTTGATCCGATCGACGCTCGAGCGCGCCTGCGAATGTTTCAGCAATGCAATTCGCCCGCCCTCGGCATGTCGAATGAGATGTTGCGCGCACTGCACTCCGGCGAGGTAATTGTCGGAAACGATGGTGCAGGCGACGTATTGATCATTGGCAACGCTCGTGTCGATGGCGATGACGGGAATGTGCGCGAGCTCGGCGAGTTTGAGCGCGGGCTCGATCTTTTGCCAATCGACGGGATTGATGAAAATCAATTCAACGCCGCGATTTATCAATTCTCTGATCTCTTCAATCTGATGCGCGACATCGAGTGCCGGATCGCGAGTGATCAGAGTATCGCCGTGATTTTCGACGGCGGTTCGGATCTCTTCGTCGATGATCTCGTAGAACGGATTGTTGAGCGTCATGTAAACGGCACCGAGTTTGCGTCGATTTTCATTCTGCCGCGCGGAATAATCATATCGAATCAATTGCAGGAACATGATCAGGATCGCCATCGCACCGATCATGAAAAGCCAAGACGATTTTCTCATTGCATTTTCCTTCTTGCGAGTGTCCATGATACTATAAAAGCAGCTCCGATGAAAGTACGAAGCTGCTTTTTAGTGCAAAAGGGGGAGTTAACCTTGGTTGTCAATCAAGCGAAGAGTCCGATTGCATATCCGACAATGCCGAGTGCAAAGAGACCGATGATGACGAGCAACGGATTCATGCCCGCCTTGAGAAGTTTCATGCAGGCAAACGTCATGAGCAGAGGCACGATGCTCGGCATTAAGCTGTCGATGATCGTTTGCAGAGTGGTGACGACGTGCTCTCCGGCCGCGTTGGTGTATTCTGAAATGACGAGGGGCATGTTGACGGTCGTCCACTTGGCGACGAGTGCGCCCATAACGAGAAGACCGAGCACAGAGGCTCCCTCGGTGAGGAAATGCATTTGATTGCCGCCGATGTTTTCGACGAGCTCGGTGCCTTTGGAGTAGCCGTATTGAACACCGTACCAATGTGTTGCAAGTCGAATTGCGTTGAATGCCACGAAGAAGATCAACGGTCCGATTAATGAGCCGGTCAATGCAATGCCCGCGCCGAGAGCGGCGAGAACCGGGCGGATCGTGCCCCAGAAGATCGGGTCGCCGACGCCGGCGAGCGGTCCGATCAAACCGACTTTGACGCCGGAGAGAGTTGCCGGACTGATATCGGCTCCGTTGGCGCGTTTTTCTTCCATTGCGCCGATGATGCCCATGATCGCGGCGGCGACGAACGGTTGCGTGTTGAAGAATTCGAGATGTCTTTTGAGTGCCGCCTTCAGCTCGTCACCTTTATAAATGCGTTTGAGGATCGGCATCATCGAAACGCAGAAGCCGATCGCCTGCATGCGTTCAAAGTTGAAGGAGCCGAGCAGGAAATTCGAGCGAACAAACGTCCAAAAGAGGTCGTCTTTTGTAACTTTCTTTTCTTCCATTGCATTCACCTCCTACATCAGATCGGAGTCGTCGATGTCGTCTTCGGCACCGCCGCCTCCTCCGCCGCCGGTCATTGCCGCCTCTTGAATTGCGATTTGCGTCTGCATGTCTTTGATATGGAAGTAGGCAAAAATTGCGCCGATCGCGCCGAAGCCGATCAGGTTGACGTCGGTAAAGACTGCAATCAAGAATCCGAGGAAGAAATAGACCATGAGTTTCTGCGCGTTCATGAGATTGATGACCATGGCGTAGCCGACGACGACGATGAAACCGCCGGCGACTTGCAAGCCGCGCGTGATGACTTCGGGGATGGAATTGAGTGCATTGTTGACGGTATCGGTGCCGGCGACCATGGCGATTGCGACCGCAGGAAGCGCGACGCGCAATGCCTGAAGCAGAAGACCGGCGACATGGCACATTTCGATGCCGCGAGTGTTGCCTTCATCGGCATATTTATCGGCGAGATGTTGGAAGAAGACGGTGATCGTCCGGACGAAGATCGTCAAGACCTGACCGGCGGCGGCGAGCGGAACCGCAAGCGCGATGCCCGCGCCGATGCTTTGATGTCCGACGATGACGAGGATCGCCGAGACGACCGAAGCGAGAGCGGCGTCGGGAGCCATTGCCGCGCCGACGTTCATCCAACCGAGTGCCATCATTTCGAGCGTGCCGCCGAGAATGACGCCGGTTGTCGTATCGCCGAGCACCATGCCCGTCAGGGTACAGGCGACGACCGGACGATGAAATTGCGCTTCATCGAGCACGGACGCCATGCCGGTGATCGCCGCAACTATGAACAATAAGATCAGTTGAAAGTCAGACATATCCACACCACCTTAAAGGCAATTGGTAATGCGTAATGCGCAATTCGCAATGAGGAGAACGGTTTTTAATTACGCATTACGCATTATGCATTACGCATTATTCATTACGAATTACGTATTATGCATTCCGCATTCCTAATTCCTAATTCCGCATTCCGCATTACGAATTACGAATTACGAATTACGCATTCCTAATTCCTAATTCCGCATTACGAATTACGAATTACGAATTACGAATTACGAATTACGAATTACGCATTGCTTTACGCGAGTCCTTTGGCTTTGAGAGCTTCCATTGCGTCGACTTTCGGATCGTTGGCGAGCTTGCGCATTTCGACTTCGATGCCCATGCTTACGAGCTCTTTAATCGCCGC
>CALGGX010000450.1 GCA_937916025.1 uncultured Selenomonadales bacterium | reverse complement strand
GCCCGACGTCGCGCACCGCCGCCTTTGCCGCCATCGTGCCGAACGTGATGATCTGCCCGACGTGATCGCCGCCGTATTTTTGTTTGACATAGTCGATCACTTCTTCTCGACGGAGATAGCAGAAGTCGACATCGATATCGGGCATGGTGACGCGCTCGGGATTTAAAAACCGCTCGAACAGCAAGCCGAACTTCATCGGATCGAGATCGGTTATTCCGAGCAGGTACGCGACGAATGAGCCGGCGGCGGAGCCTCTGCCGGGACCGACGGCAATTCCCCGTTCTTTTGCGAAGCGAATGAAGTCTCGGACGATCAAAAAGTAATTGTCATAGCCCATCGAATGAATTGTGGCAAGTTCGTTTTCGAGCCGCGCGCGAATTGCCGAATCGGCATAAGGATATCGCGCGTCGAGCTGTTCCCCGCACAGGTCTCGGAGATAAACGGCGGCATCCGAATACGGCGCGGGCAATTCGTAATGCGGCAACTTCATTTGATTGAATTCAAACCGGACATTGCACCGCGCGGCGATTTTTTGAGTGTTGTCGATTGCCTCGGGAATATCGGCAAACAGCGCGCGCATTTCTTCCGGCGACTTCAGATAGTAATTGTCGGAGTCGAAACGCAAACGCCCGGGCTTATCAAAAGTCGAATTGGTCTGAATGCAGAGCATTACGTCATGAAAATCCGAATCCTCGCGCTTGACATAATGCACGTCGTTGGTGGCAACGAGCCCGAGCTCATGTCGACGCGCCAGCTCGCGAAGCACGCTCTCGACTTTTGCTTCTTCCTGCAAGCCGTGCCGTTGAATTTCGAGAAAGAAGTTGTCGCGTCCGAAAATGTCGACGTATTCTTTAACGAGCTCATTCGCGCGATTGAGATCGTTTTTGAGGATCGCGCGCGGAATTTCGCCGGCGACGCATGCCGAAAGCGCAATCAAGCCGTCATGATATTGCCGAAGCAGCTCTTTGTCAACGCGCGGCTTGTAATAAAAGCCCTCGGTGTTTGCGCGAGAGATCAGTTTGATCAAATTGCGGCAGCCGAGATCGTTTTCGGCGAGCAGGATCGGGTACGGTCCGCCGCCGCCGTATTCGATCGGCGCGATTTTTTCAATAACCGTGCCCTTGAAATTTCTGCCGACGAGTTCGTAATCGACGAGCTTGCCGAGTGACACGCGATAAAATTGATCCTCGGAAACTTCCGCTTCGAGCCACAGTTCGTTGCTGTCTCCGATCTTTGCAATCGGCATGCCCGCCTCGATCTCGTCATTGACAGAAACATTGTAATAGATCGTGCCGCTGACGGGAGCCGTGACTTCGGTTTGTTGCGCTTCCTGCCGCGCGGTGTTCAGCGACATTTCCGCCTGCTTGATTGCCATTTGCGCGCCTTCCAAAATCGCCGGAGGCGTCGGTTGCAATTGATCCACGTATTCGATCTCGTATTCGATTTCGGTTTCGACAATCGGCTCGGGCTCGTATTCTTCGACGATCGGTTGCGATGCTTCCCAACGCGCCGATTCATACGCTTGCACGGCGGCGTCGCGTTGCACTCGACTGATTGCGCCCATCTCGTAGAGTTTTTCCATGCGATCGCGCCGCTCCGCCAGTGCCGAAAGATCAACTCTCGGTGCGTCGATGATTCGCTGTTGCGTCGGCTGTTGACGCACGACTGTTTTCGGCTTGGGCGTCCGGACTTCGACTTTCACCATCTGCCCTTTTTCGAGTTCGGCGTAATTGGCTTTGGCGTTTTCGACTGCCTGCTCGAGCTGTTGGAGTTGCTCTTCCGTAACGCTGACTTCGAGCTTGGCGATCACGTCACCGGCTTGCACTTGATCTCCGTCGACGCGCGTGAGTTCTCGGATTTTTCCGTCCGTCAACACGCGCACCGACACGAGCGTTCCGGCGACTTTTGCATTTATTTTTTGCTTCAATAATTTATTAGGATTTAATTTATTCGACGAAAAACTAT
>CALGGX010000449.1 GCA_937916025.1 uncultured Selenomonadales bacterium | reverse complement strand
GGCGGGCGCACATAAAATTCAAGGCATCGGCGCGGGCTTCGTTCCGAAAACTCTCGACACGAACGTCTACGACGAAGTGCTCCCGATCGCCAATGAAGACGCATTCAAGTTCGGACGGCAATTCGCTCGGACGGAAGGCATCTTGATCGGAATCTCTTCAGGCGCGGCACTGGCGGCGGCAGTTCAATTGGCGAGCCGCGCGGAGTTTGAAGGCAAGACGATCGTTGCATTGCTGCCCGATACCGGCGACCGCTACCTTTCGACCGATCTCTTTGCGTAAGTGATCAGCATTGCGCCGAGTCCGATTGCAAACAGCAAGGCGACGTGCGGGAAGTAATCCGTCGACTCGCCGACAATCGCAAGCGCGCGGACATCAGCAAGCACGTAATGAACCGGTTGCACGCTCGACAGCACTCTGATCGGCTCGATCATTCCTTGCTCCGACCAAATATATAATCAGCACTCGCGTCGGCTCCGCGCGGAACGGCAACTCGAACAACGTCATCAACACGACGAAGCCGAGCATCACCGAGGCGAGGCTTATCGTCACGTAGATGATTTCCTTCGCGGCGAGCACTTTCGACGGCTCGAACGGCGGAGGATTTTTTTTGTCTCGGAAGATCGACATCGAAAAATTGAACATCACGCCTGTTTGCTCCGCCATCAGCATCACTCCGAAGATGTAAAACTCGAGATAACTCTGCGTCGGATTGCCGAACGTGCGCAAAGACATCGATACCGGCATCGGCGAGAGTTGCGGCGTCGAGTGAGACATTGCCGCGCGCACCGACATTCTTGCGGCAAACGTGCCGACGACCGATTGTATCGGCGACAAGGCGTAACTTGCCTGTATGATGTTGCTTCCGTCCTGCAATGCCGCGATTTCGATCGGGCGATTGGAATAAAATCGCGCCGAAAAATCTTTCGGAATGACGAGCACGACCGCCGCTTTGTTATTCTCGAGTCTGTCGAGAGCCGCCATGTCGTCGTTGAGCGTCTCGACGTAATTTAATTGATCGACGTCGGCGACCGCGCGGATAAACTCCCGACTCAACGCCGAATCTTCCAAATCGCAAACGGCAGTCGGTATTCGCTGAACCGTCCCGCCCCAATACAAATTGCCGATCATCAACGCGTACGTGCTCGCCGCGATCATCATCACGATCAAAAACAGCAATCGCTCACGAGTCAGCAGGTTCCATTCGTATTTCAGTGCTTCCAACATTTCGTTTCAGTCCAATCATCGCAAGCAGGAAAAACAATCCGGCAATCGCAATCAACGCAATCAACCGGCTCGACAGCCCGACGGCAACGCCCTTGACCATGAGACTCCGCAAGTCTTCGGCTACATAACCGATCGGCATCACGTACGACAGAAACAGGCTGAAGTTATCCATCGAAGTGCGCGGTCAAATTGCGCCGGTAAACAGGATTGACGAACGCCGCAATCAACATCACGATCTCGCTCGGATTGCCGAGGCATTTGATCTTGAACACGCCGATTGCAATTGCGAGGCAGATGCAAACAGTCGCGATCTCGATCGAGGCGTAAGCGAGCAGTCTCGTGAGCAGAAATTGCAGCGGCTTGTCGATCGGACGCGTTTCATCATGCCTTTCGTTGACGATGTGCGGCGCGATTGCAAAGACGACGGCGATTTGCGCGGAGTGAACGATCAATATCGCGAGGAAGAAGTCTTCGTAACTGCCGGTCGGATTGAACAAAACTCGCGAGCTCACGGTCAAGCGCGTGCTTTGTGCTTCGGCGGCATTCCAACCGACGGCGAGCCGC
>CALGGX010000448.1 GCA_937916025.1 uncultured Selenomonadales bacterium | reverse complement strand
GTACAGCTCGACGGCGGACGTTTTGCAACTTCCGATCTGAATGATCTCTATCGCCGAGTGATCAATCGCAACAATCGCTTGAAACGGTTGCTTGATCTCGGTGCGCCGGACATCATTGTTCGAAATGAAAAACGTATGTTGCAGGAAGCGGTCGATGCATTGATCGACAACGGCAGACGCGGACGTCCGGTTACCGGTCCCGGCAATCGCGCGTTGAAATCGCTGTCGGATATGTTGAAAGGCAAGCAGGGGCGGTTTCGGCAAAACCTTCTCGGCAAGCGCGTCGATTATTCCGGACGCTCCGTTATCGTCGTCGGACCGGAATTGAAATTGCATCAATGCGGTTTGCCGAAAGAAATGGCGTTGGAACTTTTCAAGCCGTTCGTCATGAAGAAACTCGTTTCGGATAAACTCGCGCAAAACATCAAACTTGCAAAGAAACAAGTCGAGCGCGGGCAAACCGAAGTGTGGGATGTGCTCGAAGAAGTCATCAAAGAACATCCCGTGCTGTTGAACCGCGCGCCGACATTGCATCGCCTCGGCATTCAGGCATTCGAGCCGGTGTTGACCGAAGGGCGCGCGCTGAAACTTCATCCGCTCGCCTGCACGGCTTACAATGCGGACTTCGACGGCGATCAAATGGCAATCCATCTGCCGTTGAGTTCTGAAGCACAGGCTGAAGCGCGCGTGTTGATGCTTGCGGCAAATCACATTCTCGCGCCGAAAGACGGCAAACCGATCATCGTTCCGACGCAAGACATGGTGCTCGGGACTTATTACTTGACGATCCTCAAGCCGGGCGGCAAAGGCGAAGGCAAAGTCGTCACCGGAATTGCCGAAGCGATTTTCGCTTACAAGCAGGGCATTTTGGAATTGCAATCGCCGATCAAAGCGCGCGTTCCCGTCAACGAATTGCCGCGTTCGGCGGACGAGCCGCTCGATGAAACTGCCGAGCGCAACAACGGCTATGTCCTCGTCAATACTTCGGTCGGGCGAATGATCTTCAATGAAATTCTGCCGCCGGAACTCCGCTACTATCGTCGAAACAAAGAAGGCGGCTGGGATCTCGGAATCCTCATGAACAAAAAAGAGCTCGGAAAACTCGTCGCCGCGTGTTTCAATCGCTTCGGCTCGACGCGCACTGCCGAAGTTATTGACAACGTTAAAAATATGGGGTATCATTACGCTTGTATTGCGGGCATGACTGTCGCCATTTCAGATGTTGTGGTACCGCCGAAGAAAAAAGACATTATCGCGGCAACGAAAGAGAAGGCAAACAAAGTCGAGCGTCAATACACGCGCGGGCTCATCACTGAGCAGGAGCGTTACAAGAAAGTTGTCGATCTTTGGAACGCCGCAACTGAGGAAGTCGCCGACGCGATGATGGAGAATATGGATCCCTTTAATCCGATCTTCATGATGGCGGACTCCGGCGCACGCGGCAACAAACAGCAGATGCGCCAATTGGCAGGCATGCGCGGCTTGATGGCTGATCCGTCCGGCAAGATCATCGATCTTCCGATCACCGCTAACTTCCGCGAAGGTCTCTCCGTCTCCGATTACTTCATCAGTTCGCACGGAGCGCGCAAGGGGCTTGCCGATACCGCGCTTCGAACGGCGGATTCGGGATATCTCACGCGT
>CALGGX010000447.1 GCA_937916025.1 uncultured Selenomonadales bacterium | reverse complement strand
GAAGTTCGCAAACTCGCCGAAGAATCGCAAAGCGCGGCTCAAAAGATCGCAACTCTTATCAACGATATTCAGAACGACACGAACAACGCCGTCAGTTCCATGCACGACGGTTCGGTTGCCGTTCGCGAGGGCACTCAATCCGTCGAGCAACTCCGCACCTCGTTTGAGAACATTCAGAACGCATCGAACGGCGTCACGCAAAAGAGTCAGGATATGGCAAAAGACATCAGACTCGTCTCGAACAACACCGCGCTCGTTAAGGAGCGTTCCATGAAGATTTCCGAGAACAGCAATATGGTCTCGAAGGAAATGGAATCGGTTTCGGCGGCTTCGCAACAGCAATCGGCTTCGGCGGAAGAAATTGCGTCCGCGTCCGAGTCACTCGCGAACATCGCTCAGGATTTGCAGACTTCATTGCACCAATTCCGTTTCTGAAATTCGTTTCAATCGACAAAAACAAAAGCAGGAGTCAAACGGCTTCTGCTTTTTGCATGAAGGAGTGATTGCATGAGGATAGGACACATCAATTTTCTGAACGTGCTGCCGCTGACGTACGGCTATGCGAAAACCGGTTTGACGCCGCTGAACGGAGTGCCGACATTTATCAATCGCGAACTCGACGAAGGGCGACTCGATGTAAGTCAAATCTCGTCGATTGCGTTTGCGAGAATGAGCTCTCGGCTCGTGATGTTGCCGGGCATTTGCGTTCGCGCGGATGATGAAGTCGAGAGCATCGTGCTCGTTTCGAGAAAACCGATCGAACAATTGAACGGCGAAAAAGTCATCGTCACGTCCAAATCCGAAACGGCAAAATGTCTGCTGAAAATCATCATGTCGAAAGGTTACGACGCGACTCCGGATTATGAAGTCCGACGCGTTGATATCGAAAATCCGATTGACGATGATGCGGCGGCTTCGCTTTTGATCGGCGACGATGCGTTGAATGTCAATCATCACCGGTCGCGCGGCGTTTTCTGTTATGATCTCGGGCGCGAGTGGCATCGAATGACGGGGCGATCGATGGTGTATGCGGTGTGGGCGGCGCGTCGGGAGCTTGATGCCGAATCGATTGACAACATCGGAAGGCGGATCAATCGGGCAATGGCGTACGGGCTCGAACACAAATCGGAAGCAATCCGCGCGGAGCTCGACAAGACGCCGTTCACTTTTGAAGTGCTCGATCATTATCTCGGCGGCGTGATCAGATGGGATTTGACATCGGAGCATTTGCAATCGCTGAAACTGTATTACAAATTCGCGGAAGAAATCGGCGTGCTCGAGCGAACTCCACAGGTTGAAATTTTTCATCGGAGTTGATACAATCGACGGCAGAAAATGTTTTAAAGGAGAGATTTGCGAATGGCATTTACATGGAACATTCCGACAAAAATTCTGTTCGGCGCGGGCAAACTCGGCGAATTGCACAAAGAAGCTCCGCTCGGCAAAAAGGCGTTGATCGTCATCTCGAACGGTCGCTCGACGAAAACCAACGGCAGTCTCGACAAACTTCAATCGGAATTGGAGCAATGGGGCGTCGAGTATGTCGTCTTTAACAAAATTCAAGCCAATCCGCTCGAGCCGACGGTACAGGAAGGCGTCGAGTTCGGTCGCGAGAACGGCGTTGATTTTGTGGTCGGACTTGGCGGCGGCTCGGTGCTCGACGCGGCGAAGACAATCGCGGCGGTCATTCCCAACAAAGGACGCGTCTGGGATTTTATCCTGTTCGGAACCGGCGGCAAAAAGCAATTGACTGAAAAAATGCTCCCGTACGTGGCGATTACGACTTCTGCCGGAACCGGTTCGGAAGTCGATGCGGGCGCGGTCATCAGCAATCCCGACACGAATGAAAAGACGGCGATTTTTGCGGGCTTCCCCGTGCTGGCGATCGTCGATCCGAATTACATGTTGACGGTGCCGAAGAAATTCACGGCGTATCAGGGATTCGATGCCTTCTTCCACAACGCCGAAGGTTACATCTCGAAGGCGCGGAATGAAGCGGGCGATATGATCCAACTCACGGCGATTGCGAAACTCGCAAAATATTTGCCGATTGCGGTTGAAGACGGCGGCAATTTGGAAGCACGGACGCAAGTCGCGTTTGCAAACACGCTCGGCGGCTTCTCGATGGATTTGACGGCTTGCACGGCAGAACATTCGCTCGAGCATGCGCTGTCGGCATATCATCAAGAGCTTCCTCACGGCGCGGGATTGATCATGATCAGCGTCGCGTATTTCTCTCATTTCGTCGAAAAGCATACGTGTGACGATCGCTTCATCGACATGGCGCGGGCGATGGGCAACGCGAATGCGAATAAGGCCGGTGATTTCATCGATGCGCTGAAGGCAATGCAGAAGACTTGCGGCGTCGACAATTTGAAGATGAGCGATTACGGCATTACTCCGGACGAATTTCCGAAGATGGTTCAGAATACTCGCGATGCAATGGGCTTTTTGTTGCAGTTCGATCCGACCGAACTCAGCGATGAGGATATGCTCAACATCTACAAAAAATCTTACAAGTGATTTGTCGATGTTCCGGCGAAAAAAAAATTACGGGAGCTCCGCGCGGAGACTCCCATTTTTTTTATTGCCGATTTTGCTCGAATTACGCGCCGAGCAATGTTTTCGAGACTTTCACGAGCTCGTCGCGGATATGAATGTGTTGCGGACAAACCTGTTCGCACCTCCCGCATTTGATGCAATTCGTCGCCGGAGCTTTTCCATGCATTTTGACGAGCCAACTCTCCTGCTGTTTCGCGCGCTCGATGTCGTTGTAGAGATGCACGAAATTCATTGCCGTGAACGAGCCGCTGATGCCGATGTTTTTCGGGCAGACTTTTGCGCAGTAATTGCAAGTCGTGCAGGGAATGATCGGAACCTTGGCAAGCTCTTCGCGCGCTTTTTCGACGACCGCTTTCTGCTCCGCCGTCAAGCCGGTGAAGTCTTTCATGAATGAAACGTTGTCGCGCAACTGCTCGATTGTCGACATGCCAGAAAGAACCGTGATCAATCCGTCAAGGCTCGCGGCATATCGCAATGCCCACGACGCGCACGATGATTCCGGTTCCGCCGCTTTCAAAACTTCTTCAACATTCTTCGGCGGCTTCGCGAGTTGCCTCTTCGGCAGCCCGTTTTGCCTCGGCTTCTTTTTGTTCG
>CALGGX010000446.1 GCA_937916025.1 uncultured Selenomonadales bacterium | reverse complement strand
AATTCGTAATTCGTAATTAAAGAACGTCACTCTCAATTATGCATTACGCATTACGAATTATGAATTGCTTTACTGAGTGCCGAGCAGGTTTAAGATGCTCGCGCGGTTCTGATTGAACATCTGCGTCGCGAAGAGAGCCAATTGTTCCTGCGCGCGTTGCGATCGAAGATTGGTGATCTCGCGGGCAATATTGGAATCGCTTTGCGTCGCCGCCGCTTCGAGCTCATTCTCTTCCATGCGGGTATACATGTCCGATTGATACTCGAGCCGCTGCTGTTGAGCACCGAGCGTCGTTTCGACATCAAGTGCCGATTCAAAGCCCAGATCTTCAATCGCCGTTTCGAGCGTCGTGTTCGTGCCGCGCGCAATGTCCAATGCGTTGTCGACCCGGTTCAGCGAATTCTGAATTGCTTCGTTGTTGTCGAGATTGAGATTGACTCTGCCTTGATTGTCCGTCAAGCCCAGACTCCGACTTGTCAAATCGGCAATGCGAATGTTGTCATAGCCGGTGACGCCCGCGACCGTCAAATTCCGTCCGCCGTTGAGCAACCGTTGATTGTTATACTCGACGTTCGCGTTGTTGTCGATTTGCTGAACGCGTTGCTCAATCATTCGCTGAAGATACTGACGATCGGTTTGATTGTTGGTGCCGTTTGCGGCATTGATGATGTTCTCGCGGATGGAACTCAATGCCTGCACGGTATTGCCCGCCGCACCTGCCGCCGTCCGCAACATTGCACTGACGTTTTGCGTATTTTGATTGGAACGGGCAATCGAACCGATATTGTTGTACCGTCTCTGCGAGATCGCATATTGAGATGCGTTGTTTCGAGCATTCGGGTATCTCGACCCGGTTGCAATTCGCTGAACGGTTTCTTGCGAAGCAATTTGAACACGATTGAGATTGTTGAGCGAACTGTTCACTCCATTAATTCCGATTGGCATGTCGATCACCCTCTCCTCTGAAAATCATTGAAACTTCACTGTCGATATTGTACAACGATCAAAAACGCTTGACAAGTGTTTTCGGCAAAAAAATTTTTTCAGCGCAACTGCTCCTCGCCCCATTGATACATGCATTGCAACGTCGGCAAAAGAGTTTCTCCGCGCGGCGTGATCGAGTATTCGACGGTCAGCGGCGGAACCGTTCCGAACTGTTTGCGCTCGATGATGCCGTCGCGCTCGAGCTCGCGCAAGCATTTCGTCAACATGATCGACGTGATGCCGGTTACGCGACGCCGCAATTCGTTGTATCGCAATTTTTGAGCTTCACTCGCGAACAGTTGCCACAAGATCGGAATCTTCCACTTATGATTGAAAATGTTCATCGTGTAGAAAATCGGGCATTGCTCATCGTAAATCGTTTCCTTCCTCATCGTCAATCGCTCTCCAATGGTAAGATCAAACTGCCTTCTGTTCAATTATTAAAAAGCATTGTATCATATCGCCAAACATTTTTGAAGGGCGTGATGTTGATGAAAAACATCTTCGACGAAATGACGCTGAATCGATTGCAATTGAAAAAATCGGCTGTGGAGATCGGCGACATGGGAAGCACTCGCGGATGATGACGGCAATTTGACCGAGCTGTTGCTCGACGTTTACCGCGAACTCGCCGAAGGCGGAGTCGGAGCAATCATCACCGGCATTACAACCGTCTCGCCGCACGATGCTCTCCTCGACGGCATTGTTCAATTTCATTCCGATCAATTCATCGATCAACATCTCGAACTCACGTCAATTGTGCATCAACGCGACTGCAAAATCTTCCTGCAGACGGCGATCGTCGACTCGGTTTTTTACTCCGACGGGAGATTTTCTCGATTGCCGATTGGCGAGTTGAATTCCAATCACATCAAAGAGATCATCTTGTTGTTCACCGAAGCTGCCGTTCGCGCGAAGGCGGCGAATTATGACGGCATTCAGCTTCACGCCGCACACTTCTTCTTCTTGAGCAAATTCATCAGCCCGGCATTCAATCAACGTGCGGACGAATACGGCGCAATCCGGAAGCACGCGCGAAAATTCTCGGCGATATTCTCGATTCGATCCGCGCGGAGCTCGGCGATGAATTTCCGATCATCGTAAAGATCAACGGCGACGATCTTACGGACGGCGGCATGACTCTTCACGATTGCATCGCGGCTTGCAAAGTCATGTCCGAGCACGGCATCGACGCGATTGAGATCAGCGGCAATTACACCTCGCGTCCGGCTCGTCCGCATGCCAATGAAGGCTGCTTTCAAAAATATGCCGTCGGAGTGAAAGAGCGCGTTGATGTTCCGATCATTCTCGTCGGCGGGCATCGAAGCGTCGAGGACATGAATTGGTTGCTCAACAAAACGTCGATTGAATTTCTGTCGATGAGCCGCCCGCTCATTCGCGAGCCGTCACTGCTCAATCGCCGGAAGCACGGAGATATTCGTCCGTCGACTTGCGTTGCTTGCAATGCCTGTTACCGCACGCCCGGGCATAAGTGTCGATTTAATCTGTATTGATCGAAAGGAGAATGTCGAATGCATTTTACGAGTGGAATCAATCGCCCGCCGTTCGAGAGAGATTCGGCATATCTGCAGGTGACGAGCGGCTGTTCGCATAATCGTTGCGCCTTCTGCGGATATTTCAAGGACACGGGCTTTAAACGCTCGCCGATTGCGGAGATCGAAGAAGACATTAAAGAAATTCCGAAATACTTCGGCGCGCCCGAGCGGATATTTCTGCAGGCGGCGGACGGTTTTGCGGCAACCTATGATGTGTTGATGCGAACTGCCGAGCTCGTGCATGAATACGTGCCGAGTGTCAAGACGATCGGCGGTTATGCGCGCATCGATGATTTTCTTGACAAGAGCGTCGAGCAGTTGCGGGCAATGCATGAAGTCTGCTATTCCAATCCTTACATCGGCGTCGAGTCCGGTGACGACGTAATTCTCGAGCGGGTGCATAAAGGCTATGACGCGAAGACCGCGCGGGAGCAATTGGAAAAATTGACGGCGGCGGGACTTCCGATCATCGCCAATTTCCTGAACGGGATCGGCGGCAAGGATTACGGATTGAGTCATGCGCAATTGACGGCGAAACTCTATGAAGGAATTAATATCTCGATGATCGAGGTGTCGTCATTGACGTTGATTCCGAGGACGCCGTTGCATTATCAAAAGACGAAAGGCAAATTCACGGAAGCGGGCGAAGTCGAGCGGCTCCGCGAAATGCAGGAATTTCTCCGCCGATTGACAAACGAGACGATCTTTTTGTCGGATCATATCTCGATGCCGTTCTTCGTGAAGGCACCGTTGCCCGAAAAAAAATCCGAGATCATCGAAGCGATTGATCACATCATCGATGAAGTCGGCGAAGAAGCGTTACGAACGCATCGCGAATTAAATCCGATTATGTAAGGAGTGTCAAACAATGGAATTGGAATATAACGGAACGGTTTACCGCCCGCCGGTCGAAGCAAATACTTTGCTGTTGCCGGTGACTGAAGGCTGTTCGCATAATACCTGCCGATTCTGCAATATGTATCGCGGCGTGAAATTCAGGATGCTGTCATCGGACGAGATCGAGGCGTGGTTGACTGAAATGTATCGCGTCAACGGCGTCTATGCAGATCAGATCGAGCGCATTTATCTCGTCGGAGCCGATCCGTTTGCGATCTCGGCATCGCGCCTCGAAGTCGTCATCGATCTCATTCGCCGATATTTCCCGGCAATTCAAACCGTGACGATGTATGCGGCAGTCCGAAATATCATGTCGAAGACGGACGCGCAATTGAAACGACTGCGCGAGCTCGGCGTCAACGAACTGTACGTCGGCGTCGAGAGCGGACTCGACGATGTGCTGAAATTTCTCAACAAGGGCAACACAGTCGATGACGTTCGTCGGCAATGCGCGCGACTCAACTCGATCGGAATGCGACATATGTCATTGCTGATGACGGGTGCGGCAGGCAAAGGTCGCGGCGAAGAACATGCACTCGCGACGGCGGAGTTGATCAACGAGATCAAACCGGCGATGGTTTTGTTGACGACGATCTCGGTCTTCCCCGGCACCGATCTTGAAGCCGACGTCAAAGCCGGGCGATTCACTCTCGCCGGCGAGAAGGAAATTCTCTCGGAGGAGAAGCTGTTCCTCGAGCGGTTGAATTTGCCTTCAATGTATTTTTGGGCGGCGCATTCACTCAACTCGGTTCGGATTGCGGGATTTATCGGCAAGAGCAGAAAAGCCATGCTCGATCGCCTGCAATACGCCATCGACAATATTGACGAAGAACTCTTCAGCCGAACTTTCCGCCGCGATCATCTCTGAAGAAATGCCGCCGTCGACTCGAAAACTTTCTCGCGTCCTTCCTTCAGCGGCATCAAATGCCCCATGCTCTCGAACAACATCAGTTCTTTCTCATTCGACGACACCCGATCGTAAATGTATCTCGCACTCGAAAAGCGCGCCGTGTGATCTTCCATTCCATGCATGATCAATATCGGCGTCCGAATTTCGGCGAGAATTTTTTTTGTCTCTTCGATTGCGTCAACCAATTCGTGAACACTCCGCAACGGCATTCGGCGATATGCTTCATTCACTCCGCGCGGAACATCTTTCAGCGATCGCCGAAGTTTGTTGACGACCAAAGTGCCGCACATTTCTCGCGGCGGCAATTCATTCAATCGCATTGCGTCATTGATGAAGATCGGAGCCGCCATCGTCACCAGTCGCTCGACTTTTTCAACAATCGACAATTGCAATGCCAAAAGCCCGCCCATCGAATGACCGACGACCGAAATATCGCCGCATAAGCCGCGCAAGATCGAAACGCCGTCGAGCACGCTGTTTAACCAATCCGCGCGCGTCATTCTGAGCAAATCTCCGACTTGCGTAGCGTGACCGGCAAGTCGCATACAAAGTACCGTCAACCCGCGCGCATTCAGAAATTCTCCGAGCAATCGCAATTCTGCCGGATTGCCCGTAAAGCCGTGGATCAACAAAACTCCGCGCGCGCTGCCTTTCAACAAAAAACTTTCGGCACCGGAAATTATCATGATCGTCGTCCTCGAGAACAGTCAAGCCGTGATTTTCGCAATAACCAACGTGATCACGGCGAAGAAAACGCCGAATACAATCGTCAATTTTGCGAGGAAGGCGTCCATGCCGCGTGCTTTGCCGCTGAAGACGGTATCGCCGCCGCCGTCCATTCCGCCCATTCCCGCCGATTTCGGTTCCTGACCGAGAATCACTCCGATCAGAATGATCGCCACGATTGCGTCGAGTACCATCAATGCCGTCAGCAAAATTCATTCCTCCTCAAAAAAATTACCCGCGTCCTGCGACAACGGGATTGGAATTGTTTTCGATAATCAATCAAAATGCGGCAACAATCGCGCCTTTATACTTTTCGTTGATGAAGTTTTTGACCGTGTCGGATTTGAGAGTTTTGATGAGCGTCTGAATTTCCGCACGCGACTCATCGCCTTCGCGCACGACCAGAATGTTGACATAAGGCGAGGTGCTGTCTTCAATGAAGAGCGCGTCTTTTGTCGGCACGAGATCCGCCTGCATTGCAAAATTCGTGTTGATGACGGCGGCGTCAACGTCTTCGAGAGTACGCGGCAATTGCGCGGCTTCAACTTCCTGCAGAACGATGTTTTTCGGATTCTCGGCAATATCCTGAACGGTCGCCTCTGCTCCGGTGCCGTCTTTCAACGTGATGATTCCGGCTTTGGCGAGCAGAAGCAATGCGCGTCCGCCGTTGGTCGGATCGTTCGGAATTGCAATCTGCGCGCCGTCGGCGAGATCGTCAAGGTTTTTGATCTTGCGCGAATACACTCCCATCGGCTCGATGTGAATGCCCGCCGCATCTTTGAGCTTCATCTCTTTGTGCTCAGTGACGAAGTTGTCGAGATACGGCTTATGCTGGAAGAAATTCGCGTCGAGTTCTTTGTCGTTGAGCGCAATGTTCGGCTGGACGTAGTCGCTGAACTCGACGATATCGAGCTTAACCCCTTCGGAATCGAGCGCGGGTTTGATTTCTTCGAGAATTTCCGCATGCGGCACGGGCGTCGCGCCGATCTTGATCGTTGCAGTTTCCTTTGCGGATTTTTCGGCGGGTTGATCTCCTCCGCCGCCGCAACCGGCGAACAACATTGCGGCTGTCATTAAAGAGGCGGCTGCTGCCAAGAGTTTTTTCATCAAGGACTCCTCCTGTAAGTCAAATTAAAACAACGCGTATTTTATCGCCGAGCAACATATTCGTCAAGCAAGTCATTTTTTGTTGAGCGAAGCGGCGAGCGTATTGCCCGCGAATTGAACGAGCTGAACGAGCACGATCAATATCACGACGGTTGCGAGCATGATATCGGGGCGGAAGCGTTGATAGCCGTAACGGATCGCGAGATCGCCGAGCCCGCCGCCGCCGATTGCTCCCGCCATTGCCGATTCTCCGACCAGCGCGATGATCACCGTCGTCAATTGCGCCACGATCGACGGCATCGATTCCGGCAACAACACGCGCGTGATGATCTGAAGCGGCGTCGCGCCCATCGACAATGCCGCTTCGATCAAACCGTACGGCACTTCCTTCAGCGAAGTCTCGACTTGGCGTCCGATGAAGGGGACGGACGCAATCACGAGCGGCACCATTGCCGCCGTCGTTCCGATTGCCGTTCCGACCAGAAATCGCGTCAAGGGAATGATCGCCACCATCAGAATGATGAAAGGGATCGAGCGGATTGCATTGACGATCGAACCGATCACGCGATTGAATGTCGGACTCTCCAAAATCTGACCGCCGGACGTGACATTCAGCAAAACGCCGAGCGGTACTCCGATTGCCGTCGCGATCGCCATCGACACAACCACCATGTACACCGTCTCGCCGAGAGCTTTTGTCAACAGCGGAAGACTCTCTGCCATTAAATGATGTTCCTTTCATACGCGTCGTAGAGATGCTTCAGCTCTTCGACTTTGTTGTAAATCTCGACTTGCAATGCCGATGCCGCCGCATAATCTTTCGAGTTGAGCGCATTCGTCAGACGCGTGAACAGTGATTTTTTGTCGATCGAATCTTTTGCCAGTTCCGCGCGGAGCTCGGCGATTTTATTCCAATTGTACGAATCCAGATCGGTTTTGAAATCCGAATCGATCTTGCGCGAGCGGCGAACGACTTTGCGCATTTCCGGCAATATCCGCGCGATCAATTCCGTCTTCCAACGCAACAGCGCGCCCGTTTTGAAGGCGTTGATGATTTGCTCCCGAAGCGCGCCGCCGGACGTGATCACTCGGACTTTTTCCGGATATTGATCGAGCGCATTCATGTTCTCCCAGACTGTTGCCGGCGGTTTGCCGAACAATTTATCGCGCTCCGCCGCCGTGTAGTCTTCAAACACGTCTTTTTCGCTCCGATATTTCCGATTGCGCTCGAGATAAAAGCCCGACTGCCCCGCCTCTTTACTCAACTCCGCGAGCAACTCCCGAGTCGAATGATCGATCGCCGCGCGGACTCCGTCGAGCAGTGCCGAATACGCCGCCGCCAGCACGAGATATGTATTTGTGTACGGATTGCATGAACGCAATTCAAAGCGCGTTGCCATCGGATTGTTGATGTCGCGGATCAGACCGATCAAAATCGTCCGATTGCGGCTCGGAATTTTCGGCGAGTGCCCGAGCGAAGTAACGATGCACACCGGTGCTTCAAAGCCCGGCTTCAGCCGATTGAGCGAGTCATTCGTCGCGCTCACGAACGGATTAATCACTTCGTAATTCTTCAAAATGCCCATGATCGCGCCGTAGCCGATCGCGTTCATGAAATCGACCGTCGGATTTTTCGCGGCGAAGAGATTATGCAATTTGCCGTCGGCGGTGATCGCCGCCAAGCCGATATGCGTGTGCTCGCCGTTGCCCGCCAAGCCGATCATCGGCTTCGCCTTGAATGAAACTTCCAAACCGTTCGCGCGGAAAATCTCCTTGACGACCGTCCGAACGATGATCTCATTATCCGCCGCCTGCACCGCATTGTCGAATCGCCAATCGATCTCCAATTGCTCGCAAACATGCGTCATATGCCCGCTCTCGTCGATTTGCGCCTTCAATCCGCCGACTTCTTTATGCCCCATTTCGACATTGAAGCCGTACTTGTCGAGCTCGAGGATCGACTGCTCGAGCGCGCAACGAACCGCGCCGTGCGTTCTCTGCCAATACTGTTCCTGCATGACTTGAGACGCGCTCATCTCTTCGATTGCCGCTTCGTCGAGCGGAGTTTTTACCCAAAACTCAAGCTCCGTAGCCGAAGTGAACACCAAATCGACGATGTCATTGCCGCTGATCTCGAGCCCGTCAATGTTCGGATGCGAATGAAACAGCTCAATCAATTCGCGTTTGACATAAGCAAGAGTATCGGTCAGCACCGCGCGGCTGTCGACGCGTCTGCCTTCATGAGTGATGAAGCTCGGAATTCGGAGCGTGCCGACCGGGCGATTCGTCGACTCGTCGTAATGCTCGAAGTTGTAATCGACAAACCAATTGACATTCGGATCGATCGGCATGTCGACTTTAGCGTTGTTGATGGTCGCGATGCCCGGCAACACGACACTCGAACCGTCGGTTTGCACCGCCGCGCCGGAATAAAAATCGTCCATGTCTTTCAAAAAAACTCGGATTGGAATTTTTTCATCCGTGTCGTTGCTCGCCATGTCGATGCCGACCAGCGAGACGAATTTGATCTCGGGATGTTCGCGAAGCTGTTTGATGATCTCTTCGCGCGGCGTGTTCGCCTTGATTGTGTAAAGCAAATCTGCCATGGTTTCACCTCGTCGATTAATGATTGCGCATTGCCGATTGATGTTGTATATTTGCGGCGAAAAATTTTCTTGGAGTGATGACGATGGAATTTCTGATGAGCCCGCAAGAAATCGAGCGGCGGAGTATGGAATTGATTGCGCCGTACCTTGCCGATTATAACTTATCGGCGGCAGAATTGAAAGTATACTCGCGAATTATACATGCGTCCGGCGATGTATACTATGCGCCGTTGATCAAAATTCATGCGCGGGCGATCGATTCGGCAATGTCGGCAATAAAAGACGGACGAGACATTTTCACGGACGTCGAAATGGTTCGGACGGGGATCAACAAACGAACTCTCGCAAAGTTCGGCGGTGAAGTTCATTGCCGAGTGGCGGACGACGAGATCAAAAAAATCGCCGTCGATGAGAAAGTCACTCGATCGATGGCGGCGATGCGCTCCTTCGAACATGCATTGGACGGGGCGATCGTTGCAATCGGCAATGCGCCGACGGCGTTGTTTGAAGTCTTGCGATTGATCGAAGAAGAGGGGGTTCGCCCGGCGGTCGTGATCGGAATTCCGGTCGGCTTTGTCGGAGCGGCGGACTCGAAACGCGCGCTTGCGGAGCAGGATTCGGTTCCGTTCATTACGGTTGAAGGGACGAAGGGCGGCAGTCCGATTGCGGCGGCGGCTGTCAATGCGATTCTCTATCTTCTCGACAATGATCGGAGTTGAAAATTAAATCCTTCCCGCCTGCTTTCAAAAACATGTTTTTAATTCTTTTGAAGCCCGCCAATGCCATGTTTTTTAGTTCTTTCGAGGATACGAAATTGATGATTGAATTAGATAATGTAAGTTACACATACGCGAGTGGGACGCCGTTTGAAAAGACGGC
>CALGGX010000445.1 GCA_937916025.1 uncultured Selenomonadales bacterium | reverse complement strand
CATCATCAGCTCCTTCATTCATGAATCTCTTTACGTCTATCACGTATTCGCGCGATCCATCGTATTTTTTCGCGTTTTCTGTTGCCAACCTGTACTTCTCATATTCCATCGCTTTCCGGTACAAATCAAGCATCGGCACTCGCGCGCGCGCAATCTCCAGCATCGCCTTTATCTTTTTCACTGCCGTCCAATCGTATTTTTGCAACACACTTCGGCATTTGTAATATTCCCGCACCGGCTTGCCATTCTCATATACTTTCATCTCATGATTTTTCAACCATGCCTGCGCGCACTCATTTACATCCGATTCATACGTCTCTTTTCTATTCTTATTACCCATCACGCTCGGCTCCGTCTTACGCCTTTTTTCGCCCTTTTTTCCCGCCGTCGATACTTTTATCGTTTCTTCCATCGCAACGCGTTTCAGCATCGTTTACGTGCGTCTGAGGCGGTTTTTCTTCAAAACGAAATGTCTGCATCATCAACCGGATTTTTACTTGCTGCCGCCGACGATAACACCTGCGGCTCGACGGGTGACGCGCTTGCATTGTTTTTGGGCGCGCCTGCGCCTGTCAAGTAATTGCGCACCTTCGTCGACATCTTCTTCTCTTCTTCCGTCCCGTTGTAGTACAACCAGCCGAGGCTCTTGAGACTGATCTTTGCTACTTCCGACATCTTCTTGCCCGCGTAACTTCCCGTCTCCACGACGTAATTCATCGCCAAGCGTACATCATCGGGCATCTCGTTCGTCGTCGCGATCGGCGCGGTTGTTGCTTGCTCCGAAACTCCATCGTAGACGATCTCGAGTTCCGTTCTGCCGCTGTGTTCTGCTTGCGGCAACCAATGATCGGGCAACATCAAGCGTCCATGGAAATAACCTCCGTCCAGTCTCACGCGGATATCGCCCACGTTGTACAAATACCTGCCTACGCCCAATGCCGCGCAAGCCCTCTTGAATGCCGTCGACGCCGCTCCCTTCGTATCCGCCGCATCTGCTATCTCGCAACAATCCGACCTCATAACCTCAACTTCTCCGAGCTTCGCCGTCAAAGTGCAAACCGCCACTGCTCCATTCGGCGTTGACGTAACACTCAACTCGGTACTCCAACCTTCCGCTCCGAGCACTTCGTCCAGCCGATCCTGACAAGCGCGCGCATCCACGTAAAGAAACAGCAGACCTTTGCGATCTGCATCATACTTCCTGCCGATTCGCCACTTCACTTCGCTTGCACTGAACGGCTCCTTCAATCTTGGAATAAAGTCCGACATTCGAACAGCTCCCCTTTCCCTTTTCTTCGCTTGCATTGTACTACTACGCGCCTGCGCCCAACATCACAGTTATAAATCACATATATAAAACACAACCCGCCCACCATCCCCAACAAACACCTTAAAGAACAGTCGGAAAATCAACGTGCGTACTTCTACCATGGGCACGGCGGCATATTGTCTTCCATCATTACCCTCATTTCCCAACATTACCAAAAATCCCCCGAAATGGGTAATGACAAAAAATGCCGCCGTGTCGCGGAAAACAGCGGCGCAAGAACAGATCCTTACCCACTTACCCATTTTTCCACCCTATATATACAATGTGTTGTAAACGTAAGTAATTGCTTTCGTTTTAAAAAAACATATATATAGTTATTGAAAAAAATGGGTAAGTGGGTAATGACAGCCCGAGATTGTTGATTTGACGCGGTTTTTTTCATTTCCCAGTGGTGGTAATAGAATGGGTAATAGTTTTTTGGGGTAATGACATAAAAGAAAAAAGCCGTCCTGAGTGAACGGCTTGTATGTAATGAAATATGGCGTAATGACGGCGTTTTCTGCATTACGATGATGCCTTAAAGTTCGGTTTTGAGTTGCTTACCCAAAATTTTGACGACGCGTTTGGAACCTTCATTTTTGATCCACTGAACGATCGCGTAAGTTGAAGTTCCCCTGTCAGTCCGCACTTGCGAATCGATAAGTTGTTCATCGGCAAGCTCTGTGAGAACTTTGCGCGGATTGAATCCTGCCTGTTGCAAGGCGTCTTTAATGACGTTGGGAATGATGCAGATCGCCTCGTCGTCCTTACCTTTGTTGACGATCCAGCCGAATTTGGTCGGACGTTCCTGCTGTTCTTTGTCGTCGGGATTGACGAACAAGCCGCTGTGTTGTTCAAACCAATCGCGAATGAAGTCGAAGGCGCGGACGCTGTCTTTCTCTTTTACTTCCGTATTGAATTGTTGCGCAATGTCGAAGAGCGCGGCAATATCCGGCGTCACGTCAGGCTCTGCAATCTCTTGATTGAAGAAGAAGTCTGCGGTAATGCAGGCGGCGAGTAATTCGCAATGATCCGCAAAAGCATCCCGATTTGCACTCAGTATTTCCGCACGGATATCTTCATATTTTGCATTAATTTTCTTTTGAATGTCGGCATCTTTAATGAGATTAATCCATTCCGCCCCCACCAATCCGTAATTATCTTCCGCAAAAGCATGAAGGAACGACGCCTCGTTTCTGCCTTCGATTATAACCGACGGATCGAATATGGAGTTGCAGTGAACTTCGACGGTGCGGCGTTTAATGCCCATGTCGGAGTTATAATCGGTCAAGGGATTTTCGCCCGTAATTATAGCGATGGTTCGAAACAACTTGATGTCCTGCAGTCGAATGTTTTTTGTAATGCGCCCCTTCGATGCGCCGCTTTCAATCAGATGCGCGAAATAATCCAAACTCGGCTTTGCGTTTTTATCGCGTTCCGCCGTCTTCAATTCGTCCACGCAGATCGGGAAATCCGACAGAGTGACGCAACGCTGTTCGATGAAATTGCTCGTTGCACTGAATTTAAGCAAGGGCACGGGATTTTTGTAGACCGAATCCGCAAATTTCAAGATCGCCGTTTTCCCTTGCCCCGATTGCGACCAGAATTGCAACGTCATATTCCGCAACCTCAGAGTTTTGAGCAAAGGCGCGGCGAGCGATGCCGCCACTGCCAGCCGGAAATACTTGTACTTCTTGAATCGATTGTAGATACCAATCCAACGATCACGATCGCCGTGCGGCTTGAACAATCTAATCAGATTGACTTCGCGCCCCGCGTCTATTATGTATTTCTCATTGTCGACAGGATAAATGAAGTCGTTGTTATTGCGCCAGCCCGTTTGCGAATATGCCGTTACTTTTTCGATCTTCTTTGCGTTGACGATTTTGAAGGCGCGCAGGAATGTAACCAGCGCACGCGCATTTACCGATGTCACATCCAGCCCGATTGCCGACAGCGTCAATATTTCTTTGTTCGTCGAAAGTGTGTCGTTGGGGAAGATGGAACGTTGCCAACCGTCGCCGCATCTTTGCCACAACTCTACCGACACTGTTTGATTATCCGCGTTTTTGAACATCCGAAGCGGCAGGATCACATCATTACAAATGCATTTTGCCGTTTCATCATCCGTCTCCGCCGTTTTGAAAATTCCCTTGTCGAGATCGATGCTGAAGCCCGTCGGCGATTTAAATTCGATCGCCTTGCCGTTTTTGTCTTTGAAGAGCACTTTATCGCCCTGCTTGATGACAATGCGCGTCAATTTGTTTGTGTCTGCAAATGCGCTCCCATTCCACGCGCGGATTGCTTTTACTATCGTCCTGCGCCGATAATCTTCTCTTTCCTGCCATTTATGCCTTTTACCCAACTCGGACGCGCTGATGAGCCGCTCGATTTGCCCTGCGTTGCCGCCCGTCCAAAAACACAGTTTCAAAACGCAATGCCAATCCGCTTCCGACGGACTTTGATATTTCGACGCATCGCCGTCCAACAACAAACTTTTTAGCTTTTCGTCTTTGCTGTTGCGAATGTTTTCGAGAATGATGTTGTCGTCAAGAACAGGCGGCACTTTAAAGTCCGCTTCGCAATCTTCCAAATTGAACGTTTCAACCTTGTCAACTTTGAAGTATTCCGATATGATTTTTTTCGCCAGCCCGTTATGCTCCGCCAATTGCGCTCCGAAGCCTTTGACGCGCTTACCCGTAAACGTAATGAAACGCTTTGCTGTGTAAATTTCGATGCCTTTGATACGTCTGCCGGAAATGCCGTCAGTATCTTTATCAAGAAACCATGCGTGCAAGCCTTTACCGGACGGTGACTCCTCTACGTAGCTGTCTTTCAATTCTTCGAGAATCGCCTTGACTGTCGGCAATTCTTTATCGTCGATGTCGATGCAAACCGCAGGCACTGCCGATTTGTCGAGCACAAAACCGATGCCGTCCGCATTGCTCTGAAATTGCGCGCGACCTTCGAGAGCTTCCTCGATTGTCAACAATTTGTTTCCTTCTCTTGACGGATCAATCTTGAAAAGGTGCGTTTCTTTCGCGTTGACGTTGAAAGAATGCGGCACCTTGCCTTTATGAAGTACCCAGCGGGGCACGTTACGCAATGCCGATGGCACGATCTTTTGAATCATCAATGCCGTTTCCGAGCTTGTTTCACTCATTATTTCCTCATTACGTGATTTATACTCTTTTTCGTCAGTATCTTTTCCGCGCTCTGATCCGTTCTGCTCGATGTGGCAACTCGGGGTATTTTCAGCTGTGTAATTCTGCTCGATGTGGCAACTTGAATGCACGGTTGCCACTCCGTGAATATTTTCGTCGCCACCCTGTGAATCTTTTCGTCGCCAGTCGGTTGCCACTCCGTGAATTCCTTCGCCGCCACCCTGATCTTCTTTGCTCGTTACGGTACCCGTCTTGGAAATATCCTTTTTATAAATCGGCAGCAAAGTCCCGATCTTATCGGGATCGGCTTTGTAAACGTTCTCCCAGCCCTTGTGATAGACTGACTGCAATTGCTCGAGTTGCTCGCGGCTGTAGAAAAATTTGCCGTCGTGATCGATCTTGTCGGGGATAAAGATACCCTTCTTTTTCCATTTACGCACAGTTTCGCGGCTAACTCCGAGAAGAATCGAAATTTCTCTGATTGAAAACCACTTACCCTTTTTCGGAAGTTTGAATGCAGGGGTTGTCACATCTTCGGAAGTTTCACGTTGTATTCTCGGCTCACTCGGCGGATTCGCATCTGTTAATGAAAGTCGTTCATCAACAGATTTTTTTTCGTCATCGCCCATAAAATTTCACTCCTTTGTTGACAACCGCCCTTCGGAGTGATATACTATCCATAATCTTATTGAAAATGGAAGTATAATGCGCCCCGCCAGCGCGGTTGTTAGGTTTTTAAGTACAAAAGCATTGTATCATAGGCGGTGATGAAATGCAAGTGTTAATTGAAAAAAAATAAGCCGACTGATACAAAGGTCGGCTTTAGTTTTTGTACAATTTAAGAAGTGAATATTTACCGGAGATGCGTAGCCCGTCGACGAATTGTCCGCCCTTCTCGTATTCGATGAATCCAAGCTCACAAAGAATTTGCCTCTGGTGAATGAGAGTGTGCTTGGTACCGATACCCGACATTTTCATCAAGCGTTCGTTGTCGATACGAACACTCTGTGCGACGCCGCCGTTGCCCGCATCGTTGGCTACGGCGAAAATAGACAAATACAGAGCGAT
>CALGGX010000444.1 GCA_937916025.1 uncultured Selenomonadales bacterium | reverse complement strand
TCCGTCGGTACGGGGCTTGCGGCCCGTGGCCATCAGGATAACGTCGCCGTCGAGGGCGGCAGTGGCCGCCACGGCAGGCTTCATGCAATAATTGAGATTGCCTTCGTCGAAAGCGGTTCCGTTGTTCGTAAGGCAAGCCTTGACGAGATCCTTGACGGCTTTGATTTGCGTTTTCGGATGGTTGATAAAATTCTCGAGCGCGGAAATGTCATTGACGGCATCGAGCTCGGTCAGTTTCGCATCTTCGAAGCTCTTGGTTTCCGCCGCGTATTTCCGAAGCGTCTCGAAGTTCAATTTAATCTTCTCCGTCGGAACCGTGCCGAAAATTTTTTGCAGAAATTCGTCGACATCGAGCATTTTCAATTTGAATTTAATCTGTGCCATATCGATTTATCCTTCCGCCTCGACAATTTTTGCAATCGCCAATTCAAATGTATTCGCGAGTTTCGACATGTTATCGATCATGTAATTATCGCCGGGGCTCGACACTTTGTCGATGAAATTTCTGTTGACGCCGCTGCCCGCGCCGATTGCCACGATTTGATAGCCCATGTTCCGCAATTGCGCCGCGTAATTCAGCACGCGCGACTCTTCGGAAGGCTCGCCGTCCGTCACGATGATGATCACTTTTTTGTTGGCACTGTATTCCAAATCGGATTTTGCAAACTCGAGTGCCTGATACAAATTCGTGCCGCCTTCTGCCGTAATGCCGGGCAATACCGCCTTCAGCCGTCGAACGTCATCGGTAAGTTCGACCAGTCGACGCGCGTAACTCTCGAACGTGATCATGCCCATGCGATGCACATTGAAGTCAATCAATTCATTGAAGAGATGCTCGCAAGCGCGCTTTGCATCGTCGAGAGCCGAGCCGCCGTAACTGCTTCCGTACCACCCCATGCTTCCGGAATTGTCGAGCAGGAGCATGAAATCGATCGACGCCTGCATTTTCGGTTTCGGCGGACGCTCCGCACCTTTTTCGATCGAAATTTCTTCGTGAATGCCGCTGCCTTCATCCTGCGACATGACGACAAGCGTACCGTCTCTGTCATAGCTGAACGTCACGCGAATTTTCGGCTCCTTCGCGCGCGCCGGTTTGATTCCTTTCAACGAGCAATTGCCGTAATACTCATGCGCGTCGATGTCTTCAACGTCCTCTTTATCCGAACCCGCCTCGTACACGTAAATCGGAACGAACGTCTGATTGTTGTAAGCCGTCGAATACACGCGCGAGTCTTCGCACGGATATTTCATGCCTTTCGGCAGGATTTTCGAGAGAATGTCGCGCTTGCCGTCGTCGGATAAAACTTCCACGCCCAGCGAATGTGACAGAATTTCGCTCGTCTTCACGCGCAAGCCGCCGTTGATCGACTCCGCCACAAAACATGCGCCGATCACGACCAGCGTTTCGAGCGGCAAGCCGGTGTCGACTTTTTTGTTGAAAATCTTTTCGACCTCATCCTTGATTTTCGGAATGTAGCAACTGCCGCCGGCGAGAATGACCGTCGAAATTTCGTCGATTTTGAATTTATCGCTCGTCGAGGTGAATTTCCGAATGCGCGAAAGGATTTTATCGTAGAGCGGTTGGCAAATGTCATCAAATTCTTCGCGCGTGAGTTCCGCCGTGAAGTCGTAACTCTTGCCGTTGTAATTGAACAGATTCAACAATTGTTCGCGCGCCGTTGTCTCTTCGCTCAAAGCGATTTTGATGTTCTCAGCGGCTTCGCTCACGCGCCCCGTCATGGAATAATATTCGCCGTACTCGAGTCCGGAGGTTTCTTGCGTCGACAGATCGCGTCCGAGGTCTTCGCCGATTATGCTGATGAAATAATCGCTGATGAGTTTGTCGAAATCGTCGCCGCCGAGTTTTTTATCGCCGTCAACATCGATCGCTTCATACGATTTTTGCGTTTGATCCGCCTTCAGAACACTCAGATCGAAAGTGCCGCCGCCGAGATCAACGACGAAGAGTTTCTCGTCCAAACCAAGTTCATGCCCTGCCGCGACTGCCGCCGCCATCGGTTCGGTGATGATCTGAATGACGTTGAGCCCCGCCGCGAGTCCTGCTTTGCGCGTTTCGTCTTTCTGATTGCCCGTGAAATATGCCGGAACCGTGATCACCGCGCTGATGGTCGTTTCTGCCGTGCATTTGAGTTTTTTGACGACGCAACGCTTGACTTCTTTAAGAATTTCTGTAGCCACATCGGTCGGCGTGAAAGTTTTGCCGCCGAGCGTCCAAGTCTTTTTGAAATCCGCCATGTATGTTTTCGACGAGCGAATGACGTTGAGCGGATCGAGAACGCCCTGCTTTTTGGCGTTGGAACCGATCAATTGATTGCCGTCATCGCCGATATAGAGTACGGACGGCAACATCTTGCCGCCGCCGAAATTGATCAATGTCGGCTTGCCTTTTTTGAGGTAGCACGCCAGAGTATTCGTCGTGCCGAGATCAATTCCCACAAAAACCTCATTCATTAAACATATCTCCTCTCGTCTCCCGACCGAATGAATTGTAAGACTGCAATTGATTCTCGTATTGCGCGCATTTTTCTTCCAAATCGGCTTTTTCTTTGTTGCGATCTTGCAACTCTTTTTTGAGTGTTTCAATCTGCCGAGTCAAGTCGCCGTTGGTTTCATTCAATTCATTGATCCTGTCACCTGCCTTGTCGTACAACTCGGCTTTGCGTTTCATCTCCTCACTGTCGTCATTAAATTGATCGCGTTCCGATTCAAATGCCTTGCGATCGTCATTCAATTGCTGCTCGGCTTCGGCGATTTTCTGCTCCCGCGCGTCGAGAGCATTCTTCCGCTTCTCAAAATCATTTTTCAGAGGCTCAAGAAGTTTCGTCAAATTCACGTTGTAATTGCCGTACTCTGTCAGCTTCGCTTTGAAGTCATTCAGCTGATTCTCAAACTCTGCCTCTTGATTGAAAAGCCGGTCTTCAAAATGTTGCCGCTCGTTTTTCAATTGCGTCTCGAGCTCGTCAACCCGCGCCTGCAATTTTTTCTCGCGCTCTTCCGATTGCCGCAACCGAAGCGCAAAACCTGCCGCAGTTGTCTGCTCATTCGCCGAGAGCCGCTCTTCCGCATTCTGCCATTCGTCACAGCAGTGCAAGCCGATGCTGTGCATATGCGTCAAAATCTCTTGCAAGTCCTGCAGAATTTTTCCGCCGTACGGATACATTTTTTCCAACAGTTCGCGACTGTCATCCATATTACTCACCCACTTCAATTGTTTTTTCTTCGACGAGAACGATCTCCGGCTCGCCGTTCTCGAGCCGCTGCTCGAAGAATTTCATATTCAACTTGCCGTCTTCTGTCATTTTCATTTTGAACAGCACGGCATCGTCGACCGTGTAAAGATGTTCGTCGAGCGAAACATCCGCCATGAAAACCGCGTCCTCGCCGTTGAGCTCGAGCTCCAATTCATTGCTGAAACTCTGATATACCGATACGTGCCAGCCGTTTTTCTTCAAGTCTTCAATCAACAGCGGCTTGTACGGCAATTCAAAGCCGGCGAGTTCGTTGCGTTTGATGTAACGTCGGAATTTGCCGTCGCGCGCCAAGCCGAGGCTGTACGGAATGACATTTTTGATCGTCACGTTCGATTGCTCGTCATTGATAAGCGCAAGATAATTCACCGCGCCGACAGAAATTCCCATGAAAATATCTTCCGATTCGATATCAAAATCCTCGCAATCGAAAATGTCCGCGCCGAAATATTCCGTGATAATCTCCCAGATGTAAGTGATCGACGCCGTGCCGCCGAAAAGTTTGACGCCCGTCACTTCGCTTTTGTCGACATCGGCATCGTCAAACATCTCGTCAAGCCGCGCGGAGATTTTTTCTTTGAGCTTCGCATTTTTGAGCACGGTAATGACGTCGTCTTTCGTCAAACTCAATTTGTAAAGAGTGCCGGTCGCGCCGCTCAAGTGAGACTCGGTTTCCTCGTCCGCATCCCGCTCGATGAACAAGGCTTCTTTCATGTCTGCAATTGCCGACATCAGATCGATCTTCAATCGCCCGTCGGGATCTCCGGCGAGAAATTCATCGATCTCGTTTCGGAACTTCACGCGCAATACGTCTTCCAAAATGCCTTCGTCGATGTTGATGCCGCCGAAATTGAGTCCGCTCGCCGCCAATTCGGTTACATTCAATTCATCGTCGTCGCGCTCGATTCTGAAGAGACTCATGTCGAGCGTCGAGCCGCCGAAGTCAAAGATCAGAAACATCTCCTCGTCCGCATTTTCGAGTGTATCGCCGAGCGAAAACATTGCCGCAAACGGCTCCGTAACCATTGCCGAAACCGGAATGCCCGCGTCGATTGCCGCCTTGCGCATCACTTTTTTCTGTGCTTCGGAAAAAGACACCGGCACCGTGATCACCGCATCCCAATCAAGATTTTTCGACGTGTCTTTTTCGGTGATCCGCTTCCAAATCCAATTCAGCGTGTCTTTGACGACTTCGACCGCCGTCACTTCGCGCCCGAGGCTGTCGATGTGTTTCTTCCAATTGCGTTGCGAGAGTTTCGGTTTGATATGCCACACCTTGTTATCGAATTCGATGCTCTTCATTGCCGGATCGCCGACTTTGATCTCGATTTTATCGCCGACTTTGTCGTAGAGAATGATGTTGGGCGCGGCGGGACTCTCGCCGGCAGCTTTGTTGAGCTTGATTTTATGCACGCGATTACTCTGCGCGGACGTTAATGCCGCCTTGATGTTGCACGCGCCGAAGTCTATTCCAACGTAATTCTTCATCATTGACCTCCAACAAATTTGCAGACGACCATCTGTCCGTCACAGCAGAAATTGCCGACTTCGCCGTCTTCGTTCAGATAGTCAATATTATATGGGAGCCGCTCGACTTCGTCAATGAGCTTATCCTCGGCGCGATCTTGCGTATCTTTGCGAATGATCTTCATGCATTCGAGATCGTCGGACTTCATCAATTGCTTCGGCTCAACGGCAATGGTGTAAACGCGGCACGCGGCGAGGTACTCGTTGATTCGCGCGAGCAGCCCGGCATAGAACTCGGGATTGTCTTTGCGCCCGCGATAGATTGCCGTCATCACCGTCTCGAGGAAATTGTTCGAGAGCACGTCGAAAAACGCCTCGGTGCACTCCTGAGAAAGAATGTCTTCATCGAAATCGCCG
>CALGGX010000443.1 GCA_937916025.1 uncultured Selenomonadales bacterium | reverse complement strand
GCTTCGGCTCGGTGCTAAACGTCATCAACGCGGCGGGCGTTTCGCCGTCGCAGGCGCCCGTGGCGGCGATTTTGAAAGTTGACCTCTACGGGACGGCGGTGCTTTTGGAAGAGTTCGGCAAGGTGATTGCCGAGGGTGGCTCCGGCATCGTCATTTCGTCCCAGTCGGGGCATCGGCTCGGCGCGCTTTCCGAAGAGGAAAACACAGCCCTTGCCACGACGCCGACGGAGGAACTTCTTGAACTCCCCATGCTGAAAGCCATTACCGACACATTGAAAGCCTATCAATATTCCAAGCGATGCAACGTGCTCCGCGTGATGTACGAGGCAACGCGCTGGGGCAAACGCGGCGCGACGGTGAACTCCATCAGCCCCGGCATCATCATCACGCCGCTCGCCAACGACGAGCTGAAAGGTCCGCGCGGAGAAGGCTATCGTAACATGCTGAAGGCGTCTCCTGCAGGACGTGCGGGCACGCCGGACGAGGTCGGTGATCTGGCGGAATTTTTGATGAGCAGTCGCGGGCGTTTCATCAGCGGCGCGGACTTTTTGATTGACGGCGGCACGACCGCATCGTATTGGTTCGGCGATCTGCAATATCTCAAGAAGACGCATTGAGGTGGCGGCGATGAAAAAATTACTGACGGCGTTAATGCTGATGTTGATGGCAGTGCTGACAGGATGCGGCGGCGGTTCGGAGCAGGGCGCGCCGAATGTCGAGACGAAAACAGGCGAAGTTCAGCCGGTTCCGGTCGAAACCGCACAAGCCGCTCCGCACTCGAAAATACTCGTCGCGTATTTTTCGAGAACCGGCGAGAATTATCAAGTCGGTTGGATCGAGAAGGGCAATACGGCGATCGTTGCGGATATGATCGCGGAAGCTGTCGATGCGGACGAATTCGAGATCGTACCGGTCAAGCCGTATCCGACGAATTACAAAGAGTGCACGGAAGTGGCGAAGGAGGAGCTTGAGTCGAATGCGCGTCCGGCGATTGACGGCTCGATCGATCTCAACGGCTATGACACGATCTTTCTGGGATATCCGATCTGGTGGAGCGATATGCCGCCGATCATTTACACATTTCTCGAGTCGAATGACTTCACCGGCAAGACGATCATTCCGTTCTGCACTTCGGCGGGCAACGGCATGACCGGAAAAGAAATTCATATCTCCGAAATTGCAAAAGGCTCGACGCTCAAAGAAGGCTTCGGCATCGAAGGCAAACTCGCGCAAGAAAATCCCAATGCCGTTCGCCCGCAAGTCAATCAATGGTTGAAATCGCTCGGCTTCTGATCGACACTCAATCGAAATCAAAAAAGGACTCCGTGCGGAGTCCTTTTCAATTGAATTGATGATCGGCACGTGTTAGAATATGTAGTGAAGGAGTGATGTCATCATGATCAACCGATTGATTTTGTTTTTGATCGGATTGATGTTCGTCTGTCAAATGCAATTCGCGTATGCGGAGCGGAACAATCCGAACCAAACTCCGTTGCAGGAAATTGAAGAGTTGCTGAAACTCGGCGATACGCATTTTTATGAGCTTGACGACAAAACGACCGCGCTGAAATATGTCAATCAAGCGATTAAGCTGACGAAAAAAAATTACAGTCAACGCGAGATTGATAAACTTGTCAACGGAACGAATGTCGAATTGATTGAATTGGAATTGAGTGGCGAATCCAATCCGATTCGTGATTTGTACATTCTGAAGTCGGATATCGAAGAATGCGTGCCCGAGCTCGAAACACAATCTCATATCAAAGATCTTGAGTTAATCGAGTACAGGATTTACAACATTCGATATCGCACGGATTGGTGAGGTTCAATATTGAAAGACAACGGCGGCGCGTCGGAGTAAACCGCAATTTTTTTCGGCATTAAGGATCAGCTCGGCGTCCGAGTTCGAGACGATTGCAATGTGATTCGTTGTATCGATTGCAATGGCTTTGACGACGAGAGGATTTTGTCCGGCGCGCGTCGACTTGCCGCTTTTGACATAAGCCGCAATGCCGTTGACGAGTTCGGCGTAATCGAAATTGTCAATGCCCAAAATGATCCGATCTTGTTCATTTTTGATTGCGGGTTTAAATGTCGGTTCAAAGCCGAGCCCTCTGCAATCGACAATCAAGCCGGTGTACTTTTCAAGAGTTTTCAATTCATTCTCCGGTTTCGGAAAGGGTTTTTTCGAGCGGCTCTTCAAATCGGAAAATATTTCGGCGGCAAGCGAATGTTCGCCCCATACGTCGACTTCTATCAGCACTTCACACGTACCGTCTTCATAAAAATCTTCTTTGATTTGACGCGCGCGCAAGTCGTTTGATTTTATCCGCGAGTTGCCGATAATGATTTTGCCGTTTTCGTAAGATTCGGTTTCAAGCGACAAGACATCGGCAATGCCGCTGAATGCAGCGAGCCGCGCGGCCTGGCGCATATGCATTTTGAAAAAAGGACTGTCAACATTTTCGGACTGCACCGCGCCAATTCCGACCGCGCAAAAAATTCCGTTCTCCCAATCGAATGTATCTTGAGCTGAAACCGTCGAAGCCGACAACATGATCGCCGTCAAAAACAACGCGGCAATTTTTTTTATTGTATTCATCATCAAACGCCTCCTTTCGGTTAATTATACAATCAATCGCGCCGCCGTCAATCGAAAAATATCCCCCGCGCGGGCTTAAAAACATTTCCGATCTCCGTTATACTGGACGGAGATTTTTTTGTTGGAGAGCTTACATGAAACATTACGTTATCAGCCGATTGCTTCAATTGATCCCGATCCTGCTCGGCATTACGTTTTTGACGTTCGCAATGATGCAACTCACTTCAGACGACGCCGTCGACATTCTCTATCAACAGTCCGGCTCCGTCAGCGAAGAAGTCAAAGCCGCCAAACGCGCCGAGCTCGGACTCGATCAACCGTTCGTAATTCAGTACGGTCGATGGCTGGCGGGCGTCGTCACCGGCGACATGGGAAGATCTTTCATCAGCGGCAAGCTCGTCTTCGAGACGTTTGTCGAAAAACTTCCCGCGACCGTCGAGCTCATGATCGTTTCGATTGCCTTGACAATCTTCATTGCCACGCCGCTCGGAATTATTTCCGCCGTCAATCAAAATCGAATTGTCGATTACATCATCAGAATTATGACCTTCATTGGAAATTCCATGCCGAACTTCTTCGCCGGACTGCTTTTGATCTACTTCCTCGCGCTGAAGTTGAATTTGTTGCCGATAATGGGAAGCGATTGGCGCGCGGTGATCATGCCGGCATTGACTTTAACGATCTCAATGGGCGCGAAATACACTCGACAGATCCGCGCGGTCGTGCTCGAAGAACTCGAAAAGCCGTACGTGATGGGCGCGCGCTCGAGAGGCGTCGACGAGTCGACAATTCTGATCAAAAGCGTCTTGCGCTCGGCACTGATCATGATCATCACGCTGCTCGCGCTGTCGATGGGCTCGTTGCTCGGCGGCACCGCAATCGTCGAGACGATTTTCATGTGGGACGGCGTCGGCAAACTCGCCGTCGATGCAATCCTCACGCGCGATTATCCGTTGATTCAAGCGTACGTCGTTTGGATGGCGATCATTCACGTCGTGATAAATTTGCTCGCCGATCTGCTGTATCATTACCTCGATCCGAGAGTACGGGAGCTCGAACGATGAGAATTTACATTGCACTCGCCGCCGCGCTGATATTGATTGCGATCTTCGCGCCGTGGCTGACGCCTTTCGATCCTTATGCGCAAGACCTCGAAGGCGCACTCGCTCCTCCGAATTCGATCAATCTGCTCGGCACCGATCGCTACGGACGAGATGTTTTCAGCCGAGTGATTGTCGGCAGTCAAACGACTCTTTGCGCGTCGCTGATGTTATTGATCGCAATTGTTTCGATCGGAAGTTTGATCGGATCGATCGGCGGCTTCTTCGGCGGACGCCTCGATATTTTTCTGATGCGCACGTCGGACGTGTTTCTCGCATTTCCGCAGATGGTGTTCGCAATTGCGGCGGCGGGCGCACTCGGCGGCGGACTTTTCAATGCGGCGTTGGCATTGGCATTGATCGGCTGGACGAAATACGCTCGGCTCGCGCGCGGACTCGTGTTGACAATCCGATCGATGCCGTATCTGCAAGCCGCGCGGATGTCGGGCAGTTCCTCGGCGAAAATTCTGATCGAGCACGTGTTGCCGAACATTGCCGGTCCGATTTTCGTAACGGCGGCACTCGATCTCGGCACGATCATCATGGAATTGGCGGGGCTGTCATTCCT
>CALGGX010000442.1 GCA_937916025.1 uncultured Selenomonadales bacterium | reverse complement strand
GGCGAAGAGGCTCGCGAACAGTTCCAAGAGATGATGGGCTTCCTGCCGGACGTGGTGACGGCATGCGTCGGCGGCGGAAGCAACTCGATCGGATTTTTCCTGCCGTTTGTCAACGATCCGGTCGACATAGTCGGAGTGGAGCCGCTCGGTCGCGGCGAGAACATGGGCGATCACGCCGCGTCGATGTCGTTCGGCTCGGAAGGCGTCATGCATGGTTTTGACAGCATCATGTTGAAAGACAAAGACGGCAATCCCGCGCCGGTGTATTCGATCGCGAGCGGCTTGGATTATCCGAGCGTCGGTCCGGAGCATGCATTTTTGCGCGATGTCGGACGTGTTAAGTACGAGATTGCCACGGACGAAGAAGCGATCGATGCCTTCTTCAAACTGTCGAGATACGAAGGCATTATTCCCGCGCTCGAGAGTTCGCATGCCGTGGCGTATGCGATGAAACTCGCCAAGAAGATGGGCACGGGCTCGATCCTCGTCAACTTGAGCGGACGCGGCGATAAGGATTTGGATTACGTCATCGATCATTACGGTTACGGTGAGAATTATGCCGAGTTCAAATGACGATCTGCGCGGCGCGATCGAAGAATTGATTGCGTCCGTCAACAATCGAAATTACGAGCAATTGCAATCGCGAGTCGATTTGACGCAATTCATCAATCTCGGCTATGACGATGCGATCGATCAGCTCGCGATCAATTGCGAAGAATTTCATGCGAAATATCCCGACGATCTGCTGTTTCAATTCGGCGCGCAGGCAATTCGAGATTACAACGCGAGATATCGGCTGTTGCATGTCGGCTTCATCTTTGCGGTCATCAACGCGTATTTCGATCCGAATTTGGATGAGTCGGCGCGTTTCGAGCAAAATCCGATTGCGTTTGCGGCGACGCATTTGAAAAAATTGATCGCGGAACTGCAGTCGGAGATCGTCACGGGAGTTGTCGAAGGCGATCGCGCGAGCGTTTCGATCAAAATCCGCGCGGAGCTGATCGGCGAATTGACGTTTCGCCTCGGCATGCGATTGGTCGAAGATCGTTGGCGTGTGATCCGGATCGAAAACGCCGACGAACTTGTCCGACCGATTGTCGACATCGGAGAACGGATTTGGCCTCGCGAATGGGATAGAGGCATTCGACTTTGAAATTTTCTGCCGCTCGAATGAAGGGCGGCTTTTTTTGTTGAATACATTGCCGCGCGGCTTGACATTCATTCGGATTGTGTTAAACTCGTTGATATTCATTAAAAGTCATAGTATGTATAAAAATTTTATCAGAGCTCGGGAGGCTCGGAGAAATGAAATCAAAGTTCACGATCAAGGAAGCGCGCTGTAAGGGTTGCGGCATTTGCGTCGCGTTTTGCCCGAAACAGGTGCTCGCGCTCGATCCGCTCGGCAAGGTTTATGTCGCCGATCAGGAAAAATGCATCGCGTGCGGGCAATGCGAACTGCGCTGTCCGGATTACGCGATCTTCGTCGATAAAATCAAGGAGGCGTCGAAATGAGCACAGCAAGATTGATGCAGGGCAACGAAGCCGTGGCGGAAGGCGCATTGATGGCGGGCGTTCGATTTTTCGGCGGGTATCCGATCACGCCGTCAACCGAGATTGCCGAGGGCATGGCGAAAATGCTTCCTGCAGTCGGCGGCACTTTCATTCAGATGGAAGACGAGATCGCGAGCATGGGCGTGGTGCTCGGCGCGTCACTCGCCGGACGCAAAGTGCTGACCGCTTCTTCCGGACCGGGCATCAGTTTGAAACAGGAACTGATCGGCTATGCGGCGGCGGCTGAAATTCCCGTCGTGATCGTCAACGTGCAGCGCGTGGTACCTTCAACCGGTCAGCCGACGGCACCGAGTCAATCGGACGGAATGCAGGCGCG
>CALGGX010000441.1 GCA_937916025.1 uncultured Selenomonadales bacterium | reverse complement strand
CCACGCCGAAGATGAATTTTATTTCCGTGCCGTTCTCTGCATTGTATTTCATCGTTGCCGTGTAAGCCTCCGGCAAGCCCGACGTTGTTCCGTGATCCGTCAATGCCCACGCCTTTTGCCCCAACTCTGCCGTTCTTTGTACTATGTTGGGAATCAATGCTGTTGCGTCTCTTTTCGAGTAATGAGAATGTCTATGTAAACCTATCATTCTTTTCGCCTCCGTTGCTATTATACCCGATTTTGAGACAAAAAAAAAGAGGACTTGATCCTCCATGCAAATTATGTATGCTTTTTTCTTGAACGACACACGCATTTATCGTTATCACCGTGATTTAGATCATACCACAATATATTGAAAACAGAGCCGACTCTATAGCCGTACAAACGATGTTTGCCGGTAATTCGCAATGATATAATCGTTTCCGCTTTATCGGTTAGATGTAACTCTACAATTCGATCTCGTGCTACCTGATTTAAATCAGGAGCCTCCAGTTCATGATTGTATTCACCCTCTGCAACAAGAATTGTTCCCCAAGTTTTTACTTCAAAGTGTTTTAATCGCGTTAACAGCTCACGCCAAAATAACTTTTGTGCTTCCGTACTCTCCAATGTCTATTGTTGCATATCACAAGAATTAAAATTCCATGACGGATTGTCGGAATAAAAATCATTTGGATTTTCTCGATGAGTTATGGCATTTTTGGGAGTTCCGCCTTGTTTTATCGACTTCTTAGAGCCCGCCATAGTAAATTGCCATGCTTTCCTTTGAGATGATTGCTGTCGACGCCGCTCCTTCCGGCAATGCACCACGCGCAAGTTTCCATGGGGCTTCGAGATGTGTCAACCGACTGAGCCATTGCGCATTATGCTTTGCGTAATAAGCAATCACTTCATCAATTGTATCTTTTTGATTATCGGTTAAGCCGCCGAGTCCTCCGGTTTCGTCTTCTGCTGTCACAAGAAACTTCCCTTTCGTCTTTTGAAAAAGCTCCTCACACACCGGACCGTTAGCCCAAGCTTGAAATTCTTCTTCAAAGAGAGGACGATCATCCCAAACGAGCGACCATGCCTGTGCGTAATAGCATAATTTCTGTAACTTCATCGTCGACATAGTACCGCACTTTTCGAGGATATATTTTGCCACATCAAAAATATTAACCATCGAACTCGCCTCCTTGTCTTCGTTTTGTTCATTTTACTCGACAAAACGCGATCCGTCAAATTTTAACCTGACGTAATATCATCATCCGCTGTAGTATCGTCGTCCGCCTCAGCATCTTCGATCGTCTCGGTAATGTAATTCGACGCGCTGAAGCCCAATGTGTGTCCGCAACACGCGCAACGAATATCCAACGTGCCGGACGTATCCGCATGAATTATAAAATTGTCACTAAGACAATTCGGACAGAATACCTTCGCTTTTATTACCATTCTATTTTTTCCTCCGCTCAGCTTTTCAATTTCTTGACAATCGAATCGGCTACTTCTTTTTCATTTTCGTCAAAATTCGTATTGCGCATCAGTCGCTCTAACGAATTAGAAATGAAAGTAAGTTCCGAAGCAGTAAGATGATTATCATAATCCGTTGTTGCAATCTCGACCGCACGCGGCTCGATGAAACGTTTCCATTGTCCGTCTATGAAAAATTCTTTGATATTAACCGTGAAAGTGCCCGTGTCGATTGCCGACACCGCACCGTTAAATTTCACTGCAGACCCGATTTCAATCATGTCGTGCCTCCTTGACTGTATGTTCTGATTTTGACTTCAACTCGACAAGAAGTTCCATCTGTCGTTCCAATTTTACTTCGATCTTGCCGAGCTCGACTTCAATTCTTTTCAATAATGCGGAATGTTTATACGCCGCGTCACCGAATGCTTTTATCGCCTCGGCGAGATTGTTATTCGACTCGGACAGTTTTTCGATAGATTTTCTGCCGACAGTTGCCATCCACACGCAACAAATGACAGGAAAGCCGACTGTGGCGATCGCTTTTGACATCAATTCGTATTCATCCAATGCGAAAATTCGCCTCCTTTTTTTCATTGTATTGTATCCTTCTTTTTGATAAAATGCGGTTGATAAACTTAGAGAGGATACGTTTATGCAAATTACAGAACACAACGATGTTACCCGGTATTCGATAAAAGAAATACGCCGTCGAGTGATTCCCTTGGCAAAAAAACACGGCGTGCACAGAATGACATTATTCGGCTCTTACGCGCGCGGGGAAGCCGATGCGGCAAGCGATATCGATCTTTTCATCGAGCGCGGCACGCTCAGAGGCTTAATTCAATATTTTGCGCTCGTCCATGATTTGGAAGATGCGCTGAAGTGTCATGTTGACGTAGTAACGTCCGGCATCGCCGACAAGGATTTTTTATCTGCCATCAAACGCGAGGAAATTGTACTGTATGAAGAATGAGCGCACCGATCGAGTGATATTGCAAAAAATCGTTGGATATTGCGATACAATCTCAGAGTTGACGGAAAGATTCGGTAAGACATTTGACAATTACGTCAGCGACAATGCTTTTCAATTGTCTTGCAGTATGTGTATCATTCAGATTGGCGAATTGACAACGCGATTATCGAATGACTTCATTGCGCGGCATTCGGATGTACCATGGCGAGAGATAAAAGCAATGCGCAATATTCACGCACACGATTATGAGAACGTCGATCTCTCTACGATGTGGGAGACTTTAACAGAGGATATTCCAAAACTGCGCGACTCTCTGAAATACATACTCGACGATGCACAATGAAATATTATAGATCATTCTCTTAACAGCATTGTTTTTGCCATTCTGCTCACCTCCTCAGAAAACGGCAAAGCACGGAATAACGCCCCGACTAAAATTTGCCTCCCAATGAGTTAAACCATACTCCCCTAGTGCTGTGTATAGATATGTAGCTTTGTAGGCTACGCTCGGAGAACGAGTCCACCATATTTTTAACTGTTTATCGCCGTAGATGTGTGAGCAGGTACCCCAACTTGTTTTTTTTGCCCAATATTCATATATCTGTTGATATTGACTTGCGTAAGGATGTACCGAAGATGTGTTTGTATAGTTTGTTTCGTATGGACTAAATATGAACATTTTGGCGGTAAATGGCATAATAGCACTCTCTGTTTTGTCGCCGTTTCCTGCTCCGTCTTCATATTTCGTAGTTTCGCCGATTACTGCTTGCCATTCCGGCGGCAGTGCATTGAAAAAATTCGGCAGAATCGTTTGTCTGATGTAAGAGGCTTGCCAACCTCCTGCATTTGTATTTTCTAATTGATGATAAAAATATTCTCCGCCGCTTACTGTTCCATCTGATGTTTCAGAGTACGCTGAATCGGTAAATGTAATCTGATAACCGTCTGTATTTTGCATAAGAGCAAGATGAGTTGAATTTCTTCCGTCCGTTTCCAATTCTTTGTTGTGATCAAAGCCGATAATCACCGCGCGATATGTTTCATTGTTGAATGTCAAGCCGTCCGATACTTTTCCGTTTAACGTAATGTCAAAAGTATCGCCGATGTTGTAAAAAGTCGTGTGAGTGCCCGCGCGCGTCCTCTCCAACAAAAGTGCCGGATTCGGATCATAACTGCCGTTCACATATTGACTTGCAACCGCGTAAGTCGTGCCGCTCAGCCGAACGCGTATGTCTGACGCATTTGCATCGGACGTTTCAACCAGCGGCGCGTAAACCGTCGTGCCGTTGTCGTTAATGCTGATGAAATGCTCGCCGATATCGGACGTTGAAGTGTAGAGTTTGATATCATGTGTGGCGTTGTCTTTTCGATAGTGCAGTGATTTTGTATGCTCGCCCATTCCCATCACCTCAAGCAATCCAAATCGCACGGTCTGTATTCGACGCCGTACTCGGCAGGATCAACTCCGACAGACTGACACTCAAAACGTCGTTGCTGATCGCCAAGCCCGAACCAACCTTGACACAACCGAGCGTCGAAGAAGATGCAGTAGGCAGCGCAGGAATTGTGATGGTGCGCGTCGTCAACGCCGTTACATGTCCGAGAGTGTTGACTGCAGGTTGCGAGACGCTGAAAGTGCCGCCAAAATTCGGCGTTTGATTTGCAGTCGGCACGCCCGTGATTGCCGTTTGCGTCGGATGCGCATAATTATTCGCCGAAGTCGCGATCCCGTCGAGTTTGGATTTATCGGCAGAAGACATAAAGCCTGCCGCCGACGAAGTGACGGTTGCATGCGAATGAGTTGTTGCCGCGTACGTCGAATGAGTGTGATCGGAAACCGCCGCGCCTATATTCGCCGCAGTAAGATTGATATTGCCGGTGCGGTAGTTCGTCTCGGCGTTGCCTTTCACTCCCGTAACAGAATTTACTTGCGCGCCGCTCGCAATCCCGTTGAGTTTGATCTTATCGGCAGAAGACATAAGCCCCGAGGCAAGAGTGGTGGCGGTTGCACTCGGCATCGTGATTGTCCGATCCGTCAAATCGCTGACATGTCCGAGGCTGTCGACGGTCGCCGCCGATACGGTGATTGCGTCTCCAAAAGACGGCGTTTGATTGGAAGTCGGTTTACCCGTGCGCGTTGTGTAAGTCGGATGTTCGTATGTTTCTCCGCCTTCCGATAAAGTGAATGCCGTTGAGCCGTCAACACATTTAAAAATCACCGTGTCTGATGCCGTCGCTTCAATTGACGCAATATGCTTTGCCGTTCGTGTTGTAAACGCATCGAAAATCAAATCGATCGCCGTTTTCAAACCCGACAAATCTATCAATTTTGTATCTGATGATACCGACATACTGTCTCCTTTCAAAAAAAAGAAAAATAAAAGGGCGCGAGAAAAACTCACGCCCCGTTTTTTTGTCAATCAATCTTCGCTCGTTGTGTCGTCGTCCGGCGCATCGGCGTAGAACAGCCCGTAGATATCGGCGTAAGTCGCAATCTTGTTTTCAAGAGAAGTAGCAAGCACACTGCCTTTGATCAAGCCGTCGTCGTCGAGAAACTCGGACTTTGACATATAAGCTCCCGAATTGTATTCGTCTTGCATTGTCTTGAAAATGCCGAGCGCATTCAAGTCAATGTATTTAACTTCAGAATCCATAGTGGATCAGCCTTTCTCAGTCACCGCTGTTAAAAATGCTGTTGACTTCGCTCGTGCTTGCAACAATCGCGCTGATGACACCGTTCGCATCGATGGAAATGTTGTCTCCCGGTTTGACAACGCCGAGAGTATCACCGCCTGCGATTGCCACGCTGATCTCGCCGTTGGTTACGTCGATGTTGTTACCAACTTTCACGACGCCGAGACTCGATTTCGATGTGGTTGCCACACTGATCGTGCCGCTCGCATCGACGTCAATATTATTGCCAATCTTGACAACGCCCGTCGAGGAATCGGTGGCGACGGTTGTCGATGCCGTCGTTAATTCCGTCTTCGTCGCGTAAGTCGTTTTGATTGCGTTGCCGTCGACATCGTTGACCGCGCGATCCGCCGTCGATACGCTGTTGCCGATCGGAACGAATGCACTGCCGCTCCAGCGATACGTGCCGTCGATTGTTGCGTCCACGTCGACATAAATCTTATCCTTCTCGCCTGCAAGCAGAACATTACCGCGCGCGCCGTTGTTGTCGCTGTAGAAAACAGGATTTTCAGAATCGGTCAGATCGACGTGAATCTCGATGACGTCGTCGACATAGCTGGGGAGCTTATCTGCTTTGATGATGCCTTCCGTCAAGAAGTCCGATTTGCTGAGATACAGATCGGCTGTCTGCGCATCATACGCCGTTTTGAAGGTCTGCAGATTTCCGAGGGTTACCAATTTGACATCGCTTGTAATAGCCAAAAGAATCTCTCCTTAAATATATTTTTTCAACGCACCGATTGCTCGATGCGGATTAATCTCCATCGCCCGTTGCAAACAGGGCTTGAATTTCTGCGTCCGTAATGACATCGGCATCGCTCGAATCGGACGAAGACGATGTTTTCATTTCGATCCAACGCGAGCCGCTCCAACGCCACATATCATTGTTGTCGACATCGATATACAGTTTCCCTTTCTCGGGCGTAAGTGCCGTGCTCGCAGGAGCACCGTTTACGTCTTCAAAAAAGACGAAGTTGTCAGGATCGGTTCGATCAATATGAACAACAATAACATCGCCGGTCGTCGGCGGCAACTTGCTCGCGTCGAGATATCCCGTCACGGGATCGACGCGCACAAAATTTGCGTTATTGTAAGTGTCTTGCGCGCGTTTGAATGCGGCAAGTCCGTTTAAATCAAGAAATGATGTTGCACTCAAATTAAAAACTCCTTTCTAATCAAACAGTGACGCAATCTCATCATCGGAGATTGACGAATTTCCGGTATATTTGCAAATACCTTTGCCGTCACGATTTTTTTTCTTCTCAAACAAAGTCGAAACATCTGATGAGCTCGTCGATTGCGGCGCAACCGTTTTCGTTGTACTCGTGAAGCCGTTGACGGCAAAATTCCGAATCTCGCCGACATCTTTTCCTTGTACAACCGCAGGAACTCCGCGATAACTTACGTTGATATGTTTGCCGTTGTCGGACGGATTAAACCAAATCTCGGGCGCAAACAATGAACTGTTATTGTCATTGTGATAATCGACATAAAACTCGCCAACTTGCGGCTCGTATGACATCGTTTCTCTGAAGCCGACAATTGACACCGTTCCGAACAGCGGTACATAATTCAGCTGACACTTCGCATTTTCGATCCGTTGATATTCGTTTGAGACTACGAAACTGTTTTGCGGCGTGTGATCATAATAAAATTTCAAGAGTTCACCTCCTGTTCATTGATAAGTCTGATGCGCGCATTGAAATCGTTCAGCGAGCGCAATGTATATTTCTCTGCATGAATTGCCGCACCGATTTCATCGCTGTAAATATGCGCGTTATATTCTCTGCCTTCAATCGTGAACGTTCCGTTCCCTTCTTCTTTTATCGAAATGATACGGAACGGCATTTTCTCTATCGCCTTGTAATACGAAACTTGAATGACGTCGCCGGGCTGAAGATGCATTGCCTGACTTG
>CALGGX010000440.1 GCA_937916025.1 uncultured Selenomonadales bacterium | reverse complement strand
CCCTTTCAAGAAGTGGACTTGCATTGAGAAATATGGTACAATGAAGCTGATCTGATCTGATCTGATCTGATCTGATCTGATCCGCTCCGGCAATGTATTTCAAGATTGCATCGTCAATCACGGTATACTCGGAGCCGTTCAAAACAATTTTCGCGCCGGAGTACGGAGGATTCCAATAGGCGCGAATTTTTCGTTTGATCGTTTCCGTCGAGTCGTCCGCGCGGATGTATTTACCCTGTTCCAATTCCTTCAGGCTGTAATACGTTCCTTTCGGCTGAACGGTTGCTTCCAAAATCTCGCCCGCCGAAATCCGATCGATGATCTTCTCGAACAACTCCGCCGTTTTCAAATGTGCCAGCCGAACGAGATCGCGATTTACAATGTCGTGCGGAATCGGAAAACGCTCGCAGCAGATGATGTTGCCGGTATCGAACGTCTCGTCCATGTAATGCGCGGTTGCGCCCCAATATCCCCAATCATTGAGAATTGCCGCGTGATATCCGGAGCCGCGCGCCTCGGGCAACGGTCCGGGATGAAAATTGATGCTGCCCTTGCTCGGAATCTTCAATGTCGACGGCTTTACCAATTTCCAATAGAACGAAAGCAGGTACTCGATCGGCGGCAATTGCTCCGCGCGGAGGAGAAAATCTTCTTCGCTGCCGACGGGAATTTTCGCTTCCCGACAGATGTTTTGCAACTGCTCATCGTTCGGACGCAATACCGCAAACGTCACGTCGATCCGTTTCGACAGCAGATATTTCAGCGACCGAATTGACGACGGCGTCTCTTTAGCCATGAACAGCACATTCATGCCGCCCGCCTCCTCTCATGAAGAAGTGGACGCACATCGAAAAATGTGCTATAATTAAAGAGATTGCTGATTGCTGATTGCTGATTGCTGATTGCTGATTGCTGATTGCTGATTGCTGATTCAGGAATTGTTTTTCGAGAACTTTCAATCGACGGCTCCGTTCTTTGATCTTGCGCGCCGGAATGCCCGCATACATCGAAAACGGCTCGGTCGATTTTTTGATCAAGCTCATTGCGCCGACCGCCGTTCCTTCAGCCAAAACGACATTCGGCAACACGAGCGAGCCCGCGCCGATGATCACATGATCCTCCAGCACAACCGGACCGCCGATGTCATGAATGAATTCGTCGCCAAGCAACGGACCGGTCATGTATTCGCCGGAGTAATCGTCGCTGTTTGAAAAAATCGTTACCTTGCCGGAAATGTTGACGTAATTGCCGATTTTGATGCCGAACTTGCCGTAAAGGCTCGCGTGAACGGCAACGTGGACGTAATCGCCGATCTCGACTCCGGCACCGCCGCTCAGAAAGACGAAGTCGTCAATCCGAACGTGATTGCCGAGCGAAATTTTCTGCGGCGAATAGATCGCGGCGAGTCGACTTACGCTGACGTCTTCACCGACGCTCGCAAAGCCGATTGCCTTCAATTCTTCGGCAGAATAAAAACTGCTCATCAAATCACTCTCCTCAAATGAAGTTAACGTGCGCGCCGGGATGTTTCAACGCATGCAGATATTTGTTCATCTCGTCCAACCGGCACGCCTTGCGGCATTTTGTCTTCAAAAATTCGCCGCTGAATTTTTCCATTACCTCGCGCGTATGTTCGCTCTCCCAAATCTCCGTAAACGGCTTTTCGTAAATGTTGCCGTATAAAAATTCTTCGATGCCGACGAACGCCACACAAGGAAAAACCTCGCCTTTCGCGTCGATGTGCGTCATGAAAGGCAAGGCATAACATTTATCGTACGGCTTTTCGGCGGTCAAGTTTTGAATTGCCTGATGCCGGAAGTATATTGCGAAATCGTCCGTTGCCAACTCTTTGACCTGTCGCTCGATCTCGCGACTGTCTTCGTAATCGACGGCGATTAAATGTCCGCTGTACTTGTGTTGCGAGAAGGGCTTGACGGTGAGATAATCCATTCCGATCTCGCGTAAATTTTTTGCAAGCAGATACACTTCGTCTTTGTTGTCTTCCAACAGCAGAAGTTGCGCACCGAGCGTCACGCCGAGATTTTTGTCGCGCTTGATCTTGACGGCATCTTGCAGATTGTTGTAAACGCGTTGCAAATCGCCCTTTCGACGGCTCTGAATTTTCGCGTAAGTCTTTTCGGTAGCCGCCGCGATGCTGAACCGAATCCACGTCAGCGATTGCAAACACTGCTCCGAAACTTCTTTTGTCAGCAACACGCCGTTTGTCGACAATGCCGCATCCACGCCGCACGCCTTCGTTTCGTTGAAGATGAACGGCGCGTCTTTATGCATGAGCGGCTCGCCTTCCCCGGCAAAAATTACACTCTTGAGTCCGCGCGTCGACAGCTCTTTGACGTTATCCAGAAACAACTTCGTATCCAAGAAATTCGGTTTATATCCGATGTAGTCGAGCGCGCAGAAAATGCAACGATGATTGCATGCACCGCTCAATCCGACCTCGATTTCAATCGGATAAATTGTTTTCAGATCCCCCCCCTGTGTTCAACCAACGCGCGACTTCACAAGGATGATAAATCAACTTATGCGAGTCAATTCTGATGTTTTGTTTTGCCATGTTGAAGTTTCTCCTCCGAATTTTTGTCAAACATTCAAAACCGTACTGAGGAATTTCAGCAAATCGCCTTTCGCCACCGGGCGCGAATTGCCCAAGAAATTGGTATTGATCGCTCCGGCGGCGTTTGCAATCAAAGTCGCCCAATCGATTGGAAGTCCGCCGATTGCGCCGAGCAATGCCAGCGAATAAAATGCGTCACCCGCGCCGATGGTGTCTTTTACATGCAACGTAAGTGCCGACAATTGCGTTTCGGAATCGCCGCAAATGCCGAGTGCGCCGCTCGCGCCCAGCGTCAACCATGCATATCGGCTTTTCAATTGATCGCAAAGTCGATGCAACAGAACCGAATTCGGCTCCAAAGATTGATCGGACGCCAGACGAATTTCGCCTTCATCGACTACAAAACAATCCGCGCGGCGATATCGGCGATTGAGGATATTTCTGCCGTAATTGGAAGTGTTCGTTTGACAATTGACCGCCAAAAACTTCGCCCGATCTTCAAGCAATCGGATTGCTTCATCCGACAATACGCCATGTCCGTAATCGCAAACGACAACCGCATCGTAAGACGCCGAAATGTCGCGAAGGTTCCGCAAAAAATTGCCGCAATCGACATTTTTCATCTGCTCCGCCGTCAACAGTCGATTGATCGTAAACAGCTTGTCAAATTCCTGCCGAAGGTTGTGATACTTCAGATATCGACGCTTGACGGGCGTGATGAAGTTTTTCGACTGAACTATGCGACATTCGACGGGCGGCATTTTCGGCAAAATAAAATTCAATATATCCTCTTCCATGCCCATTTGCGAGAGGAAGGTTACCTTGCCCGCGAAATTCGCCAAGTGCCGGGCAACTGCCAAGCCGCCTCCCGCGTATCGCTCGGAAGAGTCGTACAGCGTCGACACCGTGAAATCTTTTCGCGTCACGCCCTGCACCTTGCAAAAGACGTATTCGTCAATCGTAATGTCGCCGACGACGAGGATGTTTAAATCCCGAAAACCGTCGACGCAATTTCTGATCTGCTCGAAGACATTCGCGCCGTACTTTTTGCGCATGTCTTGAGACTCTTTAATGACGTTATCCGGCAAGGCTCCGAAGAAATTGTTCAGCAACTTCGTCGAGCTGTGCACTTCACCCGATGTAAAATAAATCCGTCCGCCGTAACGCTCGACAATCTCCTGTTCGGAAGAAATATTGCCGTTGACGTCGTTGCGGGCATCGGCATATTCCGCGCCTTTGACGTAGATGTCGGGTTGCACGTTTTCGACGACATCATGCACCGTCGGCGACTCGCTCAACATCACGTAATCAACGCATTCGATGTTGGCAAGAAACGACATTCGCTGTTGATCATTGAAATACGGTCTGCCCGGACCTTTGTTTACATATTTCGAGGCGGTGATCGAAACGACGAGGATATCGCCCTGCGCCTTCGCCTCATTCAGATGCTCGATATGCCCGTAATGAAGCAAATCAAAAACTCCGTGGCAAAGCACCACGGTTTTGTTTCGATCGCGAAAATCCTGCCGCAATTTTTTAAAATCCGATTGTGCAATGACTTTTTGCAACGTAGACATTAAGCACTTCTCTCCCGCTAATTTTGAGTACACAAAACAATTCGACTGTCGAAAGATGATACAACATTTAAAATCACATTTCAAGCAGTAGAAAAAATTTGTGTTTAAGAAGTGCCCGGTCGGCGACGCCCGAATTCAGATACGTTCGAGCGGTACGCCGTATAAAATTGCTTCGGAGTATGTCGATGAATGCTTGCGAATGAACCAATCGTAATTCTGCAATCGGCTCATCAGCATTTCCGGAATATCGACGACATCATCAAGGCTGTGATAGATCGAAATTGCCAAAATCGGACGATTGCGCTCGAGAACTTTCATGCCGCCTGCCAATGCATAACGTTCCGCGCCTTCGATATCCGTTTTGACAAAGCCGATCGGAATATCGGAAAAATATTCGTCAATCGATATCGCCTCGACGGATTTTTCTTCGCCGTTCGGATCAACCGCCGCGATGTAATTGCTTCGCTTCAGCGCGAGCCGGGTTCGCTCATTCCAAAGCGCGAAATTTTCGCAATGTATGTTTCCGATATCGTCGAATTGATACGCCGCCAATTTTCGGAAATTGTCGGCGTCCGCTTCAAAGGCATATACATTCGCCGGTTTTATTCCCAATGCCGACATTTCGCGCAACGTGTCGCCGGTGTAAGCTCCCGCATCGAGAAAATTGATCCCGTTCAACAAATGCCTGATCGACTTTGGAAAATATTGCGGCTCATCGGAGTAACAGTCGACGATTGCGCGCAATGCTTTTCCTTCGAGTACCGAGTTCAAGATCGTTTCGAGATATTTCACCGATTCCGCATCGTCGAATTTCGTAATTAATTTTCGGAGCCGCGCAACATACTTTTCGTCGTGCCGGTACTTGTCGAAATCAATAATATCTCCGTCGCGTTGCAGAAGAAATTCCAAGAAGGTGAACAATCGTGAGAAGCCCATTTCGGAAGCCTTTGCAGACATTTGCGCGAAATACATGCTCGAGATCAAAATATTCGTCGTCGTCCGATCCGACGAGAGGAGCTCATTTCTGCTCAAGATATTCAGACCGCAGTATTTCTCATCCCCCCCCTGTCTTGTCGGATCGTCGTCGTAAAAAGCCGCAATCGGAACGTTATGCCGCGTCAGCTTTTCAAACAGCAATTTGCCGTTATAACCCGCTCCGTAGATCACATTGCGTCCTTCAAACAATGATCGATCCAATCGCTCAAAACTCACTTCGCGAATCATTTACATCACCTGATCAATTCATTCGGAATGCCGTAGAAAACCGTCTCGCCGACGTAATACGAATGATGCCGCAGGAAAAATGTATAATCGGCGAGTTCTTCATACAAAAAAATCGGAATATCGATCACATCGTCGAGAGAATGATAAATCGAAATCGCCAAAATCGGACGCGAAGTGCGGAGTAAATCTTTTGCACCGCGCAACATCGGAAGCTCGGCTCCTTCAATGTCCGTCTTCAGAAAATCGATCTTCTCATCGACAATGTCAATCAATGTTCCGGTCGGAATTGTGATTGTTTGTACCCCCCCCTATGTTTCTCGACTTCAGCCGGATCGAGGAGATAACTCGCCGCCAAATTCTCGTCGCGCACCAAAAAATTCATCTCGCCCTTCGCATTCGACAAGCCGCAATTGACGGGAACGACTTTATCCGTCAAATTCAACTTGGCGGCGTTCTCGGCGATTTTCGGAAAGACGACGGGATTTGCCTCGATCTCGTAAATCTTGCCGAAGCGAATGTTGTTTCGCGTCAACTGCCCGAGCATGTCGCCGGTGTATGCGCCGCAATCGACCAGCACCGAGTTTTCGTTCAGCAATTGCGGAATCGGCGAGACGAAGTAATGCTCCTCCGTCGACGAAACGGCAATAAACCGTTCTTTCAACAATTCGCCGCCGTTGGCAACATCAGCCATCAATTGCCAAATTCGCCGCGACTCTTCATCGCCGAAAATGTGTTTGACTTCATGCCATTTCGCATTCCAATCCGCCGACGATTGTTTCATCGACAGGCATCGATCCAACGCATTATCGCAATCGCTGACCAACATCGAGTATATTTCGTAAATCTCGACGGGAATTGTCTTAAGCCTTTCCAAAATCACCCGTGCAAAACTGCTGCCCATTATGACGCTCGTTTTTTCGGATTTTGAAATGCGTTTCAGATCGTCGAAGCCGAAACATTTTTTGCCTTCGACAAGCGTTCCGTGTTTACTCGGATCGTCGTCGACAAAGTAATCCGCATCAAGTTGCATTTCATTCAACAATTTCAGAGTCTGGCGTCCGAGCGTGCCCGCGCCGTAAATGAACGTCGTCGAATTTTCCAATTCGCGTTTGATCTCCGCGCTGTTATCGCGTGTAATTTCTTTCAACGGTTGTCACCTCACAAAAAATACTTTTAAACATTCAAGACCGTGCCGAGGAATTTCAGAAGATCAACCTTTGCCACCGGGCGCGAATTGCCGAGCAGGTTGGTTTTGATCGCGCCGGCGATATTTCCGACCAATGTTGCCTGATCGATCGGAATATCGACCGCCGCCGCCAACAGTGCCAGCGAGTAAAACGCATCTCCGGCTCCGACCGTATCTTTGACATGAAGAGTAACTGCCGACTGCTTTGCTTCGATCTCGCCGTCAATGCCGAGCGCGCCGTCCGCTCCCAACGTCAGCCATGCATATTTGCTGTGCAGTTGTGTGCAGAGTTTATGCAACACGGTGCGATTATCATCCAAAGACGCGCCCGCCGCCAATCGAAGTTCGCGCTCATCGAGCACAAAGCAATCCGCGCGGGTGTATTTCGTAATGAGATTCATGCCGTAATTCGACGAGTTTGTTTGACAGTTGACCGCCAAAAATTTTGCCCGTTCTTCAATCATTCGGAGTGCTTTATCCTGCAACAATCCATGTCCGTAATCGCAAACCACAATCACATCGTAATTCGGCAACATTTCTTCGAGATTGCGGTAGAAATTGCCGTAGTCGACATTTTTCAGCTGTTCAAACGTCGAGAGATGATTGATCGAAAACAGCTTGTCAAACTCCTGCCGAAGATTGTTGACTTTCAAGTATCGACGCTTGACGGGCGTGATGAAGTTTTTCGATTGAACGATGCGGCATTCGACGGGCGGCATTTTCGGCAGAATGTAATTCAAGATGTCCTCTTCCATGCCCATTTGCGAGAGGAACGTCACCTTGCCCGCGAAATTCGCCAAATGCCGGGCGACGGCAAGCGCGCCTCCCGCATATCTGTCATAAGAATTGTACAGCGTCGACATTGCCGAGTCTTTCATCGTCAAGCCCTGCACTTTGCAAAAAACGTACTCGTCGATGATGATGTCGCCGACGACCAGCACGTTCAGATCGCGAAAAGACTCGACGCGATCGCGAATTTGCTCAAAAACGTTTGCACCGTGTTTTTTACGCATTTCCTGCGATTCTTTGATGACATTTTCCGGCAGGGCATCGAAAAATCTGTTCAGCAATTTCGTCGAGCTGTAAACTTCGCCCGAAGTGAAATATATCCGACCGCCGTACTGCTCGACAATCTCTCGTTCGGCGTCGATATTGCCGGTAACGTCATTCTGTGCAACGGCATATTCCGCGCCTTTGACGTAAATATCGGGTTGTACATTTTTGACGACTTCATGAACGGTGACGGCTTCGCTCAAAACGACGTAATCGACACACTCGATGCTCGCCAAAAACTGCATGCGCTGTTGATCGCTGAAATACGGACGCCCCGGTCCTTTGTTGACGTACTTCGAGGCGGTAACCGAAACGACGAGAATGTCGCCTTGCGCTTTCGCTTCCTGCAGGTGCTCGATATGTCCGTAATGCAGGAGATCGAAAACGCCGTGGCAGAGTACCACGGTTTTGTTTTTCGCTCTAAAACCTTCACGAAGTTCATGAAATTCCTGTTGGGTTACGATTTTGTTCATGGATTCAAGCCCTTTACTTACTCAAGAATTTAAACCAATCCGCAGTGGCTTCTTTGATCGTTTCCGGCGTCCACACGGGAGCTTTGCGCCAATAATCTATGTTTTCGATGATGTGTTTGACGCCTTCTTCCAAACTGACTTTCGGATGCCAATTCAACATCGAGTTGATCTTCGTCGTATCCGCCCAAGTGCAATCGGGTTCGCCGGGGCGTTTCGGAATATGAACGACTTCATACGGCTTGCCTTCGCCCAACAATTCGACGAGCCGATTGACGGAGTAAGTATGCTCACTGCCGACATTAAATCTCTCGCCGACGATATTCGAATTTGCTGCCGTCCAAAACGCGTCGACGACGTCCGTGACGTAAGTAAAATCTCGTGTCTGTTCGCCGGTGCCGACAATGGTGTAAGGTTTGCCGGCGAGTTTTTGTCCGAGAAAAACGCCGAAGACCGCGCCGTAAGTTCCGGACGTTCGGGAGCGCGGACCGTAGACGTTGAACATGCAAAGCGAGACGACGGGAAGTTTATAGACTTGCGCCCAGTGCAAAGCCAATTCCTCGCCGAGCCGCTTTGTCAAGGCGTAAGGATATTGCGGACGGAATTCGGCAAGTTCATTTGTCGGATATTTGTCGGGAATGCCGTAGCAGGAAGAAGACGCGGCGTAGAGAAAACGTTTGACTCCGGCTTTGCGTGCCGCCTGCAATACCGCAAACGTGCCGTCCACATTGGAATGAAAATATTCGACCGGCTTTTGGATCGACGGAACGATATCCGCCAACGCCGCGAAATGAAATACCCAATCGACGCCTTCAAACAGCGGCGCGATCAATTCTTCATCGCAAATGTCGCCGAAAACGACTTTGAGTTTCGGAGGATTCTCAACCCCCCCCTGTATGTGTTGCAAATTCTCGGCTCTGCCGGTACTGCAATTGTCAATGACGACGACTTCATGCCCTTCGGCGAGCAGTCGATCGACCATGTGCGAGCCGATAAAGCCGCAACCGCCCGTGACGAGTGATTTCATTTCAAATTCCCCCTTCGGAAATGCGTTTGATCTCATCGACGACGTCCTGCAAAATCATGTTGTGAATTGACTCGACCGTGCCGTAATTCATGCTCGGAACGTGGATGTTCAGATCGCCGAGTCGACTGAGACTGTTTTCTGCCTTGAAGCCGGACAGAGTGATGATCGCACAACCGATCTTCCGCGCGGAATGAACGGCGTTGAGAATGTTCGGCGACTCTCCGGAACTGGAAACGGCCGCGAGCACGTCATTCGACTTTGCGATCATTTCGATCTGCTTGTCAAAGACATGTTCGTAGCCGTAATCGTTTCCAAGACAAGTAAGAACGGCGGGATCATGCATACCGTGAGTACGCATGCCGCCGTTCTTCAAAAAGTCCACGGTCATATGCATCGAAATTGCGGCACTTCCGCCGTTTCCGATGAAAAAAATCATGTTGCGATTTTTCTTCGCAACGAGAAAACACTCCGTCAGAGTCGTGATGATGTCATCGTACGATTCAACACTTTCAACACAGGGGGGGGTTGAGAATCCTTTGATCAGACGCACCTTTTTGAGTGTCTCGATCGATGAAGTAATGTATGACATTGTATCTCTCCCAATCAAATCGGCAAAATCAATTCGAGCAGAGGCTTGACGAGATTGTTTGTATATAATTGCGGTCTGACCTCTTTAACGCGCTCGCGATATTTTTGCCGGTTCGCTTTAAGAAATTCAAAATCGTAATCCTCAACGGCGTAATTGATTCCAATGCCCAGCGATTCAAAATACTTGGAGGTTCGCTCCGGACGATTTGCAATGATCGGCAGTCCGGCACTGATGTAATCGAAAAAGTGATTCGATGAAGCATAGACGCGCTTCCATTTTGTGTAATATCCGAGTTGATCCGCCGTTGAATGCTCGCCGACGCGCTTCATCGGATGCGTTCCGTAATCGTATTGATTCAAAGTCTTCACGAGATTGGCATAAGGCACGGGGTTGTGGAGATTGAAAAACTCAATTTCGCGATCCCAGATGAAGAATTCTTCAAAACGCTGTTTGTAATTCGGATCGCGCCAATTGCCCGGGGCGGGATAAACATCAATATGACAACGTTTTTCCTCGCAATACTTCGCCAAGCCCGTCCAATCCCAATCGTCCTGCACTTTGACATTGACGAGACCTCCGGCATAGCACAGCCGCAACGGCGCGTCGTCTTTGATGATGAAGTACGGAGCTTGAATGCGCTCGTCGCAACCGTCAAAGAGTTGCACTTTCGGACGTTGCAATTTGCAGTCGTGATGCTCGATCAAGTAGTCGACTTCAAACGAACGATCGGTGACGATATCGGCATTTTCCATGCAGAATTGTTCGTTGGCATAAGTCAATTGCGGGAAATTGGTATAAAGTCTGCCGACATCGTATTGATCGAAAACAACGGTCGGCAGAAATTTCTTTTTGTAAATCAAGTACGACATGATGCACATGAGCTCCGGGCTCCAAGCATGCGAAAACAGATGAACAAACGATGCTTGGCTCGTCATCAGTCGAATGAGAAGATCAATATGCGAGCCGGTTTCGGAATAAGAGTCCGCTTCGGCAATGACCGATTCGCGAACACTTGGATCGGCGGCTCCGCCCAAAACATGAATGTAATCGACTTTGATGCCTTGTTTTTGAACGGCTTTCATGATTTTGTAGGAGCGCGCCGAAAGATTCAACGACACGAAGACTGCCTTGCGCAATTCTTTGTTGTGATTCATTTGCAAGAGCATTTGCATTTTCATGCCCGCGTCGACCGGTTTATCGGAAGAAACATTAATCATGCGGGCAATTTGCGAAAGCCATTGCATTTCGATTCGCCGTTGCCGTTGCCGATTGACGTATTGCAACGTCTTCAAGCTGAAGAATTTAAAGTAGCCGCGTTGACGGAATGCATCTCTTATCGGCTCTTCGTCGTCGAGTTTTTTTGCAATGATCACGAGCGGATTCAAACTGATTGCGGGCGGAATGTCGGTCATTTTGAGAACCGGTCTGCCGAAATAACCTTGTCGATCCGGAGCTTCATCCGCAAAAAAGACCGTCGGAATGTTGATTAAAGAGAGTTCGAGCATCGTGATCATTGCCATGGGATTGACGCCGTAAATCACAACTTGATTTGATCCCTGCAACGAGTTTGCTATCGCTTCAAAATCGATGTCGACGCGATCAAAAGTGTTTTCGTTTTCCATACAATTACCTCTTCAACTCGGCGATCGAGTTCGCGATCAGATCAACATCATCGAATGTCAAAGTGCCGTACATCGGCAAATCCAACGACATTGTCGACAATTTCCGCGCGGTTGAAAGATCGCCGCGTCTGCCGTTTTCGGCATGTGCAACCGTATCGCATGTCAGGCGATCGTAGAGTTTTCGAGTCATTATGCCTTCGTCGCGGAGCCGCTCCCAAACCGTGTCGCGATTTAAGCCGAATTCGGCTTCGTCGATGAGCACGGGGTAATACGCATGATTGTATCGAACATTTTCTTTGTAATCGAAAATCTTGACGCCCGCGATCGGAGCCAGTTTCTCGGCATAACGCAACGCCAATTTGTGACGCGTCGCGATCTCGTTCTCGAAATTCGGCAAATTGCAAAGCCCCATTGCCGCTTGGAATTCGTTCATCTTCGCGTTGAACCCGCAAAGATCGACGTCCGACGTCTCGTAATTGACTCCGAAATTGCGATACAGCTCGAAAGTCTTTTGCAGACTCGGAGCTTTGTAAACGAGCATGCCGCCTTCGATGCTGTTGAAAATCTTGATTGCATGGAAGCTGACCATCGTAATGTCGCCGAAAAGAACGACATGGCGTCCGTCAACTTTTGTTCCGAATGCCTGCGCCGCGTCGAAGATCAACTTCAAATTGTGTTTTGCGGCAATCTCTTCAATGCGTTTGACATCGCAAGGAATGCCGAAGATATGAGGCGTGACGATTGCGGAAGTCTTTTCCGTGATCAATTCTTCGATTTTGTTCGGATCGATGTTGTAAGTATTATCGACATCGCAAAAAACGGGCGTCAAACCGCTGCGGACGATTGCGTTTGTGGTGGAAATAAAAGTAAACGGCGAAGTAATGACTTCTCCGTCCAATTTCAGAGAATGCAACGCAATTTCGAGTGCCGAATGCCCGTTGACAAACAGATCGAGGTTCGGATGGTTCAAATACTCCTGCAGTTTCGATTTGAATGTACGGAGTTTCGGTCCGTTGTTTGTCATGGCTCCCGTTTGCCAAATCGATTTGATCTCGTCGACGTATTGATCAAAATTCGGCAGAACGGGACGCGTCGGCGGTACAAGTATTTTTGTCATTTGAAATTCCCCGTTAAATAAAAAAAATTGATATTTAATTGGTGGAGACGAAGGGATTCGAACCCTCGACC
>CALGGX010000439.1 GCA_937916025.1 uncultured Selenomonadales bacterium | reverse complement strand
AGATCGACGCGGCAATCGAGTCTCTCGTTCCGGCGGCGTTGTGCATTGTGCGCGAGGGGATCGATGCCGCCATGAATAAATTCAATCCGAAACGGAAGCGAGATCATGAAACGTCGTGATAACATTTATGCGCTGTATGCGGATGCGAACGGCGAGATTTTCGACGCACCGGCGATTGCCGCCGCGCGGATCGGCAACTCGATCGTCCGACTCAAGCCCGGCGATCTGATCAATCTCCCCGACTCCGCCGATCTGATGTTCCTGCCCGATCGCCCCGCGCTCGCCTTCGATCGCAACAATCATCTCGCCACTCTCGAAGGCAATGCGGTCGCCGCACTTCTTCCTGCCGGTTTCACTCGCACGCACCTCCCCGCATTCGCTCGAGCGCATGCAAAAACGCCTCTGCCGCTGTTCGGTTATACCGCCGTCGTGCTGTATCGAGACGAGCTCCGCGCCGCCGCGATCTTTACCGACGAGAATCATAAATGGAATCCGCTCGCGTATAACACTCCCGACCTCCGCAAGCGCATCAATCGGGTTCGGCGCGATATTCCGAACAACAGACTCGTCGAGCATCTCGCGCATTGCTCGCTCGAGTGGCATTGCCTGACCGCGCAGAACTTATTCTATCATCGCTGGGAGGCGGGACTGCCGACCTCGCCGACGTGCAATGCCAATTGTCTCGGTTGCATTTCATTGCAAACGTCCGAGTGTTGCCCCGCGCCGCAATCGCGCATCACATTCAAACCGAGCGTCGAGGAGATTGCCGCAATCGGCGTGTATCATCTCCAATCCGCGCCGGAAGCAATCGTGAGCTTCGGTCAAGGCTGCGAGGGCGAGCCGTCTCTCGCCGCAGACTCAATCGCCGAAGCAATCAGATGCATTCGCTCGAAAACTCCGCGCGGAATGATCAACATCAATTCAAATGCAGGATTCACTGTCGGATTGAAGAAGATCATCGACGCCGGTCTCGCTGAATTTATTGTACTTGCCGGGCTTCAACGATCGGCGCGACGAGCTCGACGCTTGGCTCGCTTTCTTGAACGAACTGCCGATCGACATGATCCAATTGCGCAATCTCAACATCGATCCGGATTACTTCCTCGGACGCATGCCGCCGTCGGACGATCAGCCGCTCGGCACGAAGCATTTCTTATCGACAATCAAACAACAATTTCCGCGCCTGCAACTCGGAAATTTCAGCCATTATACAAAGGAGTGACAGCAAATGAGAATACTGCTTGCCGAAGACGAAAAAAAGCTCGGTG
>CALGGX010000438.1 GCA_937916025.1 uncultured Selenomonadales bacterium | reverse complement strand
TGCTCGATTTGTCGGTGTCTTGAATGCGAATGTTGCGAACGTAGAGGTTCTTTTTGATCAACATGACATTATCTCGAATGCCGTCGGTGATCTTCGCCCCTTTCTGTTGATAAACATATCCGCCGTTGTTGACGGAATATTTCCGTTCATCGTAGAGTGTCAAAATGCCTGCCTCGATATCGGCTGCAACTCGCATATGATGATTGAAATGCGGATCATTGCCGGTAAGAATCGGTTTTGCTTGATCGACAATTGCTTTGACAAGATCGGAAGCGTTCCGTACGTTAGAAACATCAATCTCGATGCTTTTTATGTCCGTATCGGAATCGCCGCTCTCGGGACGATCGGTTGTTGTCGTCGTTCGGAAAATAAAATTAAACCACTGATTTGCATCGGTAGCACAGTATGCACAAAATCCCTTGCCGTCAAGATCGGCAGGAATATTGAAGTCGGGATGAGCTTCAAACCATGCGCCGTAATCGATATCGTAATGTCTGAGAGTGTCCTGCCAAACACTGAGTGTTTCGCTGTTGCCGAGTTCGCCATTCTGCTTGGAAGTCACTTTGACGCCGGTCACAGGCTCGCCTTCTTCGGGCACTCGCGACCGGTAATAGCTGTTTGCAACAGCGAGAAAGCGATTGGCGAAAGACTCGGCGATCGACATGCCTTCGGATACGTCTTTGCGAATGTCATTGAGATCAATTGTCCTATGAGATGTGCCGTTATCTGATTTTGAGTCCGAGTTGATGGAATACGTATCCGCCGAATCGATGAACTCGTAATAAATCCCGCTCCGGTTGTATCGAATCGCCTTACCTGCAAGCTCGTCGATGAGAGTCTCCACATCGCTGTATTCGGAAACATCAATGGTGTAAGATGCCTTCGTATCCTCGGTTGCCGGTTGCACGAGAGTGATTCCACCTTTGAATGGCGAGTATGCAGTGTAATCTATGGTACCGCCGGGCTCAGTCGAATCAACGTATGTGTAACTGTTTGAAACGATTATGCTGTTTCCCCATACCCCGCTCGTTCCGGCAGAAAGATTCATGGTGCCGTTTGATAAACTCAATTTAAATGTTCGTGAGTCTCTGAGGCTTATGGGAAACTCACTGACAGTTGCATTTTTGCCGACGGTGTAAACTCCTCGCGCGGAGTCCCATTGCGGTGGATCGGCGGAGTCGGTAAACTCGATTGCTATAGAGCTGCCGTTGTAGCTGACAGTGAAGCCGGACGGAACTTCCGCCCCTGAAATATTTACCGAACCGTAAGTTGCCGTCTTTGGAGGTTCATAGCGTCTGTCCGGATCGGGATCGTTCGGATCACCGATCTGATTGACTCCGCCGGAAAAACTTCCGGCCGGAACTCCTGCAGGCGTACCGCTTTTATAGTTGTAATTTGTTGTCGGATCCGAACCGGCATCTCCGGAAATGCCGCTTGCATAAGGTCTGCCTTGATTTCTGTTGTAAGTATTTGCTGTCAGAGTCTTGTTGCCGGAAGTCAATCGCAGTGCCGAACCGACGGTTTCAGCCGAAGCATAGCTTCCCATATTTCTGTTGATTTGTTGACTCAATTTCCGAATGACGTCCTCAACCGAACCGCAATCACTTATGTCGATTTTGGTCGGTGAACCGCGATAATTGTTGCTTGTATTATCGGTGAATACGTAAGAACGCGAAGTCGTTGAGTCTCCTTCGTCCATTCCCTCAATTTTGATCCCGACGTTGACAAGATCATCAACGGAACCGTAACCTGAAAAATCAACATCCACGATGCGCGGTTTGCCGTTTGCGCCGTCGGAAAGGCTGACTTCATGCTCGCCTTCGAGTATATTAATGAATTCAGTCGGTTCTGTGTGAAATTCAGTAAAAATATCGAACGGACCTTCAATTTCATCGAGCATTTCATCTATGTTTGGAATAACATCCATAGAATTGCTGCCGGGCAGTTCAATGGGAGCCGACAATTTGACCCAAGCATTTGTCGTCTCCTTGAATGTATCGCCGAGCAGAACCTTCTTCGTGTTGTAATCCGTGTAATACGCTTCCTGATCAAGTTGATCGTACAGCTGATTGATCTCCTTCTGAATAATGCGCCGATCCTCGTCGGAATTGGAATCGTTCGCCGCGTCGATCACTTTTGCCTTAATTGTCTTCATCATGTCGATTTGATTTTGAATTGCGGCTTGCGCAGTCATTAAAAGTGCCGAACCGTTCTGCACGTTTTGAATGTCCTGCTCCAACGCGCGCAACTTCACCCGCATGATCTCGCTGATCGCAAACGACGCCGCATCGTCCGCCGCACGATTGATCTTCTGTCCGCTCGCCACTATCGACAACGCCTTGCCGACCTTCGTGATGTTCTTGTTGAGTTCGCCCAATGATATTTGTACTGATGCATCGTTCAATGCCGACATTGTCATACTTCATCAACTCCAACGTATAAAGCAAAAAAAAAAAATCCATATCGTTATTATAATCACCCCCTGCCGTTGTCAAGTCATTTCACAAAAAAAAAACTCATGCCGTCAATCGACATGAGTCATTTTTTTATTCCGCCGTCGAAAAGTATCACGCCGGAATCATCGTCTCAAGCGTCTCGAACAATACTTCCGGCTCCACCGGCTTTGTCAAATGCGCGTTCATTCCCGCCTGCAAACTCCTCTGAACATCTTCATCAAACGCGTTTGCCGTCAATGCAATGATTGGAATCGTCTTTGCGTCCGGGCGCGGTAATGCGCGAATTGTTTGCGTTGCTTCCAAACCGTCCATTTCCGGCATGCGAATGTCCATCAGCACCGCCGCGTAGTAATTCTTCGGCGACTTCTCGAACATCTCCACCGCAATTCGCCCGTTCTCGGCATGCTCCGCTTCCATTTCGCGCATGCTCAACACCATCATCATGATCTCCGCGTTGACTTGCATGTCTTCCGCCAACAAAATCTTGCGCCCTTTCAGATCCGCTTTCGGCTTGGCAACCTCTTGCAATGCCTTTTTCTTTTTCAGCGCGCGACGGAACTCTTCGAGCAAACTGCTCATGAACAGCGGCTTTGCAATGAAACTGTCGACGCCTGCAGACAGTGCCTCTTCCATAATGTCGTCCCAATTGTACGCCGTCAAAATAATGATTGCCGACTCGCTGCCTGTGATCGAGCGAATTTGTCGCGTTACTTCAACACCGTCCTGCTCCGGCATTTGCCAATCAATGATCAGCAAATTGTACGGATCGCGACGCGCATGCCGCAATTTGATTATATCAATCGCTTCCTTGCCGGATAACGCCGTGTCCGCCATGATGCCCGCCTTGCCGAGCACCAGTTTTGCATGCTCGCAAGCAATCGGATCATCGTCGATTACCAGCACACTCATATCTTGCGGCTTGATCTCGATGTCGTCAATCGACTCCGTATGTTTTTCCGCGTCCATCAGCGTCAATATCACCGTGAATGTCGTGCCGACGCCTTTTTCGCTCTCGACTTCGAGCTTGCCGTTCATCATATCAACGATGCTTTTCGTGATCGCCATGCCCAGCCCCGTGCTGCCGTATTTGTTCGTCGACGTGCCGTCTTCTTGGCTGAACGCATCGAAAATCTTCGGCAGAAACTCTTTGCTCATTCCGATTCCCGTGTCGCGAATGGTAAACTTTATCGTCGACTTGCCGTCAAAATCCGCCGTCTTTTCGACTATGAAATCAATGTTGCCGCCGCGCGGAGTGAACTTCACCGAGTTGCTCAAAATGTTGATCAGCATCTGCCGAATCTTCGTGCTGTCGCCGATGTAATATTCGTCGATATTGCCGTTGATCCGACAAACATAATTCAGCTCCTTCTCCTGACATTGACTGCCGAACATCGTATTGATCTGTTCTATCAATTTCGAGAACGCAAATTCTTCATTGCGAATTACCATACGCCCCGACTCAATCCGACTCATGTCGAGAATGTCGTTGATCAAACTGAGCAGATGTTGCGCAGAACTTCCGATCTTTTCGAGATAATCTTTCGTCGATTCCGAAAGGTTCGGATCATGCAAAGCGAGACTGTCCAACCCGATTATCGCATTCATCGGACTTCTGATCTCATGACTCATCGAGCTGAGAAAAACTGTTTTCGCGCGGTTTGCTTCTTCAGCCGTCCGCAACGCGTCACTCAACGCCTGATTTTTCGACAGTGAATCGCGCATTTCCGCATCGATGTTCGCAAAGCCTACGCCGATTGCATGTATCAAATGATCCCGTCGATCCTCGGGATGCCGAACTCCCGCCATTCGGATCATCTCGTACGTATCGACGCCGTCTTTATGAACCAAATATCGATACGCCACGATTTTCTGCTTCTCCAAATTCTGACGTATGTTCTTCGGATCGATGAAATTCAAAAATTCTTGCCGATACTCGTCCGTGACAACTTCATTCGCATAATTCTTCATCAGCTCGCCGAAAGAAGTCTTCGCGCCTTCCTCGAGCATTTCGTTTGCCTTGAAATCCTTCCGATAGCAGATGCATTCGTCTTGATCGATATCAACGTAATACACGCTCCGATAATCCGAAGCCAACGCCGTGATCATACTGTCTTGCTGTTTGCGCGTCTGTTCTTGCGCCAAAAGCTCTTCCTGCAATGCGAGTTGCTCTTCCAATTCCTGCTGTTTGACGCGATTTTCGGTTTCCGAAATTTCTTTGTCGAGCGTCATTTTTGCCGTCTTGCGCATCTGCATGATCGCTATCGCAAACAACACCGTCAGCACAACTGCCATCAACAACGATTGCAACAGACTTCGGAAAACGATCCCTTCCGTGATCGAGCCGATCTGTTTGCTGATCACACTGTCGCGTATCAGCGCGGTCAACATCCATTCCGTGCCATGTATCGGAACGTAGCACAACGTCACCGCAATGTTGTCATACGAAAACGCCGCCATGCCTTTTCGACCGGCAGCAAAATCTTCGACTATATCATCGACGGAATATCCGTCTTCGAGCTTCGCCAGCTTCATCGCTTCAATCAAATTGCCTTCGCGCGCCAAACCGCCCAACACAAAATCCGCCAACGGA
>CALGGX010000437.1 GCA_937916025.1 uncultured Selenomonadales bacterium | reverse complement strand
TATCCTCCGTTCTCGTATTTCTTGATGATAGCAAGGATGACCTGTTTATCTTCCTCGGTAAGACGTTGAAACAATCGTAAATGGCCCCATCGGTCAAAAGCGTGTTCGATCCGCTCCCGGTCTTCGCTGTCCTGAATCGACGCATAGATGTCCTCCTTGCTCAGATACAGCGCATAAGAGGGGGAGTAATTAGAGTCTTCCCGAAAATTGTCTGCGATTTCAAAACGGTAAACGCGAGCATACAACTTGACGCTGACGTAAACCCGTCCAACTGTCAGAACTTCGGCGGTTTTGAAAACACAAGTCTTGCTGACATTGCCAGTGAGGCAAATGTCACCAGAGGGGCTATCTACTGGCATTTCAAGGATAAGGAAGATCTGCTTTTTGAGATCTTCAATATCATCGACAGACAGAAACTCAGGCTTGATCTTCTTGAAAAAGTCGGAGATCTGAATACGAAAGACCCGCAGAAATTTTTCAGAAAATGGCTTGACGTTGGCGCTCAAAAGTTATAGACTTTGAGCATAAAGTTGTCCACTTAAATTCTTGTTTGTCAGGAGGAACAGTAATGCAAAATCGCAGAAAGATCGTCGTCATCGGCACTTCGAACGTCGGCTCCGCTGTCGTCAACAAGATTGCGGACTTCCAGCTCGCTTCCGAGATCGTTCTCATCGACCTTAACAAAGACAAGGCATGGGGCGAGGCTACCGATTCCAGCCATGCAACCGCGTGCATCTACAGCACCAACATCAAAATTCACGAAGGCGATTACGACGATTGCAAAGGCGCAAACATCGTCATCATCTGTGCAGGTCCGTCGATCCGTCCGGGCGAAACTCCCGACAGATTGATCCTCGCAAGCAAAAACGCCGGCATCATGAAAGGCGTGTTCGGTCAGGTGCAGGAGCGTACGAAAGACGCCGTCATCATTTTGATCACCAACCCGCTCGATGTTGCAACTTACGTCGTCAGCACCTGCTTCGACTATCCGCGCAACCTCATCCTCGGCACCGGCACCATGCTCGAGACCTATCGCTTCCGCCGCATCCTTGCCAATAAGTACGAAGTCGATCCGAAGAACATCAACGGCTATGTCCTCGGCGAACACGGCAACGGCGCATTCGTCGCTTGGTCCACCACCGGCTGCGCAGGCTTCCCGCTCGAGAAACTCGACGAGTACTTCCATCACACCACTCCGCTTGACAAGAAGGCTGTCGAGCAGGAACTCGTCAACGTCGCTTACGATGTCATCAACAAGAAGGGCTTCACCAACACCGGCGTCGCCATGGCTGCCTGCCGCTTCGTCAAGAGCGTTCTCTATGATGAGCATACCATCCTTCCGGCATCGGCTGTCATGAACGGCGAATACGGCATCACCGACGTTGCGCTTTCGATGCCGCGCATGATTTGCGCAGACGGCATTATGCGCGTCTTCGAGATTGCGCTCACCGACGACGAGCTCGAGAAAATGCATGCGGCCGCAAAATCCGTCCGTGCGGCTCTCGACGGCGCAAACATCAAGTAATTCAATGCGTAATTCATAATGCGAAATGCATAATTGAGAATATATTTGCAGGCTCCGACTGCCAAACGCGGTCGGAGTTTTTTTTACATTGAGAGGAGCAGTTTAATCATGAAGATCACAGTTATCGATGTCGGAGGCACGTTCATCAAACATGCGCTGATGAACGAGAACGCCGAGTTTCTGTCGAGAGGAAAAATCCCGACGCCCAAGTCAAACCGCTCGGACTTCATCAAAACGCTCGCCGAAATTCAAAAAAATTATCCGGACTCCGAGGGCATTGCTCTGTCGATGCCGGGCATCATCGACGCCGAGAAAGGCGTTTGCGTCGCCGGCAGTGCTTTGAAATACAACATCGGCGCAAACATCGTCGCCGAGCTCCGCGCGGAATTGCCGAGCTCTATCAAAATCACAATCGAAAACGACGCTAAATGCGCTGCGCTCGCCGAATCTTCAATCGGCTCGCTCGCCGACGTAAAAGACGGCTTTGTCATGATCTTCGGCACCGGAATCGGAGGAGCATTCATCAAGGATCATAAAGTCCATCGCGGCAAACATTTTTCCGCCGGCGAAATTTCTTTCATCGTTCCCGAGCAGGACGACGACATGCTCGAGGAAAATTTTTTCGGCTTCCAATGCGGCGTGCCGCAAATCTGCAAAGGCTTCGCGAAGAAAAAAAATCTTCCGAGCGAGGCTGTCGACGGCATTGCATTTTTCTCCGCCGTCCGACAAAACGATCCGATCGCCGTCGAGTGTCTCGAGCAATTCACTCGTCGCGTCGCCCGACAGATCATCAGCCTGCAAATGATCCTCGATCCCGAGCGTTTTGCAATCGGCGGCGGCATCTCTGCGCAATCAATCTTCATCGATTACATCAGAAAACACATCGACGCGTTTCACTCGCAATGTCAATATGATTTTCCGAAGCCGAGCGTCGTCACCTGCAAATTCCAAAACGATGCGAATTTGATCGGAGCGTTGCATCATTTCCTCGACGATTGATTTTGAGAGCAACGGAAAAATTCGGCGGAAGTAAATTCGTATTTACATTTCCGGCGCAATGTTGTATCATAAAAGGCAATTTTTATCGGTTCGATCAATTGTTGAATGGAGCAGTGTTCATGGGGCTTAGGATTTTGGATAAATACATCTTCCGAGAAGTGGTGCTTGCATTTTTGTTCGGCATTTGCGCTTTCAGTGCAGTCTTCATCGGCTCCGGCACTCTCTTTAAAATCGCCCGTTACATCACCGATTACGGCGCGTCGTTCTTTTCCGTCATAAAAATCTTCGTGTACGGTTTGCCCGCGATCATCATGTGGACGTTTCCGATGTCGATGTTGCTCGCCGCGCTGTTGACGTTCGGGCGTCTGTCGAGCTCCAGCGAAATTACGGCAATGAAGTCGTGCGGAATCGGCTTCGCTCGGATTGCCGCGCCCGCCATTTTTCTCGGTTTTGCCGTGAGCGGCTGCGCCATTCTCTTTAACGAATACGTCGTGCCTTGGGCGAATACCGCGTATAACAATGTTCTTTATTACGAAATTCAAGGCAATACCGAGATGAAGTCGCAGGATCACATCATCGTCAAAGAAATTCGCGACGAGAAAATTCAGCGGCTCGTATATGCACGTGTTTACGAAGCGTCGACAGAAACATTGCAGGGCGTGACGATGCAGGAGTTCAATGACGAAGGCAAAGTGACGCATGTCGAGAACGCCGATTTTGCCGAATGGAAAGACAATACTTGGATCATGCATCGCGGCATAATTTATGATATTTCCGAGGACGAGCGAATGCATACGATGCGCTTCGAGAAGCAACTCCTGCCGGTGAAAGCGAGTCCGCGCCAAATCGTTCGCGAGCAGAAAAAGCCGGAAGAATTGACCATGGAAGAGCTGAAAGCGCAAATCAACATCATGAAAACGCAATACGTCAATACCAGCAAGCTCGAAACGGAGTTGTATCAGCGCGTGACGGTGCCGATGGCGAGTTTGATCTTTGCGCTGATCGGAGTGCCGCTCGGACTTCAGCCGACGCGAAATTCTTCGTCGATGGGCTTCGCGCTCAGCGTCATAATCATCTTTGTCTATTACGCAGTCATGACTCTTGCAAACGCAATCGGCAGAAGCGGCGCGTTGGCTCCGATGTATGCCGTTTGGATTCCGAACATTATCGGTTTGATTGTCGGCATTTTTCTGATGCGACGAGCATCGCAATAAAGGAGTGGTATTTATCATGAACTTTTTCGAGATGGTCAAAAAGTGGACCGTCAACGACTATCGGACGCAGGGAATAAAATCCGAAGTGATCATCGATATGTTGATCTCGGAATTCGTCGCGGAAATTATTGCGTACGGACTTGATGTCGATGTCAACAGCAAAGACAAAATCAAACTGCTCGCAAAAGAGTTTCCAATCAAGCTCGGAGAGAAATATGTCAAAAACGCGAAGACTTCATATCTTCTCAGTGACGAGATTAATAAGAAAATCTACTTGACGGAGCTGAACCCCAACGCTTGGAATTTTCCCGGCAAAGACGACAAAGAACAGCTCGCTTCACTCGTCAAAGCTGAAGACGACGGCGTGATTCGGATGTGGGATTTCTTCTTCAAAGTGCTCGATCGACATATCAAACGTCCGACCGAGGAGAGTCGCAAGTATTTCTACACGCTCCACAAACTGATCGATGTTCTCGGATTGTTGCCGAGCATGCGAATGAGTGAGCTTGCGAAAGAAATACAGCGGGCGTTTTCGGATTATAAAATTACAATCATCTATTTGAGCATGCCGTCGATTGACATCGAAGAAAAAACTTACAGCGACGGACGGCGATTGTATAAATTGATGAGCGTCGTTCATTTGAAAAAACTGCTCGACAATCCCGAGGCGTTTAACGAATACCTTTCCGAAGAAAAGATGACAAGTTGGGAGTCCACACGCGAGATCCTCGATGAGCTCATGGAATATGTCAAGAAGTGAGGCGTGAGGGTGCACGACATTTGATACCTGCTCCCTGAAGAGGAGAAAATGCCATGGCGGAAGAGTCAAAAACAATATTTTGGGACAGACACGAAGCGGCTCTGTTAATAGACTTGTGCATTCGAGTGCGCAAGGGCGAGATCAAACGCACGGACGGGCTTGCCCGGTTGTCGGCGAAATTGAAACGCCGCGCGGAGTTGACCGAACGCAAAATCACCGAGGATTTCAGAAGCGTCGAACAGC
>CALGGX010000436.1 GCA_937916025.1 uncultured Selenomonadales bacterium | reverse complement strand
AGAAGATGCGGCGGGTAACAAAGGCTCTGCTGAAATCGCGAACATCGTGGTCGACAGCCGAGAGGCAAAGGCTTATGTCACCGCAGAGCATGACGCATTCAGTCCGAACGGCGACAACTTCCTCGAGACGCAGAAGATTTCTCTTCATCCGTCACTCAAAGATGGCGTTGATTCATGGAGCGTTTCAATCATCACTCCAGAAGGCAAAACGGTCAAATCATGGTCAGAAAAAGACCAGAAAGATTTGCCTTCTGAAATCACTTGGAACGGCACTGACTCGGAAGGCAAAATCATCGAGGGCGTTTTCACTGCAAATCTCAAAATGACTTACGCAAAGGGCAACGAGGTCGATGTCACATCTTCAATGTTCATTTGTTCGGTCACTCCGCCTCAGCTCACGGTAAAACCCGCGCCGCAGTATTTCTCACCTGACAACGACGGCGAGCACGATGATTTGAACATTCAGCTCACAGGTGACGATGTTGTTCCTCTCAAAAACTGGTCATTCCAGATTAAAGACCCGAACAACAAGCCGTTCTGGTCAACAAGCGGAAAATCTTCAATCACGGAGCGGATCGTATGGGACGGTCGAAGTAACTCAGGCGAGCTTGTTCAGTCTGCAATGGACTATCCGTACACATTCACAGTCACTGACACGCTCGGCATGACAAGCACGGTTGAAGGCACCATTGAAATCGATATTCTTGTTATCCGTGTGGGCGATGTGCTCAAAATGGCAGTTCCGTCAATCATCTTCCGTCAGGATGCCGCTGACTTTGGTATTCAGGAAGTGGACGCAAGCGGTAAGGTTAAGAAGCCTGGCATCACAAAAGAACAGGCTGACAACAATGAGCGCGTCTTGAAGCGTATTGCGCAGGTTCTTAACAAGTTCAAGAATTATACTGTTACGGTTGAAGGACATGCTAACAGCATTACGGGTCTTGAAGAGGAAGAGACGGGTACGAAATACGGTATGCCGCTTGTTCCGCTGTCAAAGAGCCGTGCAGAATTTGTTATGGCAAAGCTGAAAAAGTACGGTGTAAGCGGTAACAGACTTTCTGCTGTCGGTAAGGGCGGTCGCGAGCCCGTTGCACAGCGTGGTGATAAAGAAAATGCTTGGAAGAATCGCCGCGTTGAGTTTATCTTGAATAAATAAAAGCATAAAAAGGGGAGTGCCGTTGGGTGCTCCCTTTTTTATGCCGTGCGGCTTTTGCGCGCTATAAAGACGGTGTGCGCTCGCGACGCCGTGCCCGCTACACACGAGACATTGCATAAAAAAGCGGCGCCCCACACATACGCGGGGCGCCGCTTTTTGCCGCTACGGGCTTAGTTCTCCGGGTTGAAGCTTACGGTGCGCAGGATGTCGCCGAAGACGCCTGCCGCCGTCACGCCCGCGCAATCGCAGTCGACGCTCAATCGACGCATGACATTGATGTAAACGATGTGCTTGCCGAAGTGATTGACGGTCGCTTGAGCCGAATCCGCCATCAACTCCATGAAATACTCTTTTGCCGGCCAGACGAGATAATCTTCCGGCACGTTGTTGGGATCGACGCCATGGACTTGCGCTTTTCCGAGATGACCGCTCGCACAGCCGATCGCAATATTTTTCATCGAGCCTCCGAAGCCGCCCATTGCATGCCCCTTGAAATGCGTCAATACGATCAGCGAATCGTAATTCGCCAGATGCGCGCCCATTGCCACTTCCTTCAGATGGAACGGATTGCGGACGGGGAAGTTTACCGTCTGCTCGTCCTCGTCCATGATGTCGACGGAGCAGAAAGTCCAGCCGTTGACTTCGAGAGTCTCTCGATGACCTTTCGTGTCGAAACGATCGCCGGCATAAAGCGTATTGCACTCTACAATCGCCGAATCCGGAACCTGCGCCTGAAATGCTTTGACGAGCTCGCGCGGCAGGATGTTCGGACCGTGCTTCTCGCCGGTGTGCAGTTTGATCGCCGTCTTGCCGTAAATGTTCTCGTTGATCATGCCGTAGAGTTTGATGAGATGCTCGGCGTCAATCGTGCGAGTGAAATAAACCTTCGCCGCCGTGCCCTTGTAATTTTCGCCGGTGACATTTTTGCTGCCGATAACCGGTGCCTGCTTTGCCATAAAACAATTCCTCCAATCCGAGAACCCCGCTCGGGGGATAACGCTTTTCAATCAATTGTAATTGTTGAAGTTAACTCCCGTCAAGCGAAATCACGTCATAATGATGTTGATGTTTTTCGATTTAAACAACGCAAGTTTTTCCGGCGGAATGCCTTCGTCGGTGTAAACGGTATCGATGCGCTCGAAAGGAACGAGCGAAACGACGCCGACTTGCGAGAATTTTTTCGACTCCGTCAGAATGATGATGCGTTGCGCGTTGAAAGACATTAAGCGAACCGCTTCCGCTCGCATGAGATCGCCGCTCATTGCTCCGAAGTCGTTAAAGCCGTCCGTGCCGATGAAAAATTTGTTGACATAAAAATCTTCGACGCATTTTCTGATCAACGGTCCGACCATGACTTGAGCTTCTTTCTGAAATTCGCCGCCGAGCAGAATGATTTTTGCATTCCGATGCTGTCGAATGAAAGATGCAATGAAAACGGAATTCGTAATGATGGTGACAGCGCGATGCGTCAAAACGAGTTCCTCGGCAAGCAACGTACAGCAGGAGCCGGACTCGATCATGACGGTTTCGCCTTCACCGACAGACGCGGCGGCTTCGGCGGCAATTGCGCGTTTAATGTTGTAGTTGAAGACGAGTCGCTTGCTGATGTCGTCGCTGTTGATCATGGAAGCAAAGCCGTGCGAGCGGCGGAGCAAACCTTTGTCTTCGAGCGTCGAGAGGTCTTTTCGGGTTGTTACTTCGGAAGTGCCGATCAATTGAGCGAGTTCGGCTACTGAAATTTTTTCCGTACTGCTGACGTAATTCAAGATTTTTGCATGGCGTTCTTCCAATTGTTCATTCATCATTACGCCTCCTCTGTCGATAATTTTTTTTAGTTTACCACAAAATTCGGTGCAATAGCTGAAAAAAAACTGTTTGATTTGCAAAAAAATGTTTGTCAAATCGAAATGGCATGATATAATCCATAGTCGAGATGCATTTTGTTTTTTTATGACAGAGGAGGAATTCTATGTTGAGAGCTCTGTGAATTCGATGCAAACAATTTAATAAAGGGGGAATTGACCATGGCTGGTGGCAGCGCATTTGCTGTTGCTCAACAGATTGGTAAAGCACTGTTCCTGCCGATCGCGGTACTCCCGTTCGCGGGCGTTCTGCTCGGCATCGGTGCTTCGTTCTCCAATCCGACGACCATTGCGGCGTACGGTTTGGAGAGTGTGTTGCATCCCGGCGGCGGACTTTTCAGTTTCATGTTGATCCTGTCCAACGTCGGCGGCGTCATTTTCGGTAATTTGCCGCTCATCTTCGCATTGGCGGTTGCACTCGGTCTCGCGAAGAAAGAGAAAGGCATCGCGGTTCTCGGTGCAGCAATCTTTTATCTCGTCATGCTGACGACAATTCACGTCTTCCTCGTGCTCGACGGTTCGCTCGTTGACGGAGCGATCGCACCGCACGTACGCGAAGGCGCGATTACCGACGTACTCGGCATTCGCACTCTGCAAATGGGTGTGTTCGCCGGTATCGTTAGCGGTTTGGTTTCATCTTGGATCTGCGATAAATTCTACAAACAACAACTTCCGCCGGCATTTGCATTCTTCGGCGGAACTCGTTTCGTGCCGATTGCCAACATGACATTCGGTATCGTCGCCGGCGTTGTCATGTACTTCGTCTGGCCGTTCGTCCAAGAAGGCATCTTCAAACTCGGCGCGCTCGTTCAAGCGGCGGGCTACGTCGGAACATTCCTCTTCGGTTGCTTCGAGCGTGCATTGATCCCGTTCGGTCTGCATCACATCTTCTATCTCCCGTTCTGGCAGACCGGTCTCGGCGGTACCGCAATCATCGACGGACAAACCGTCATGGGCGCGCAGAACATCTTCTTTGCAGAACTCGCGTCTCCGAACACTCAACACTTCTCGGTTGAAGCCTGCCGCTTCCTGATGGGCAAGTTCCCGTTCATGATGGCAGGTCTCCCGGCGGCGGCGTTTGCAATGTACACTTGCGCCCGCCCCGAGAAGAAAGAACAGGCCGCATCACTTCTCTTCTCCGTCGGCTTGACTTCGTTCCTCACCGGCATCACCGAGCCGATCGAGTTCACCTTCCTCTTCCTCGCGAAAGAACTCTTCGGCATTCACGTCATCTTCGCGGGCTTGTCGTTTATGCTTTGCCACATGTTCGGCATTGCAATCGGCACGACCTTCTCCGATGGTTTGATCGACTTCCTGCTCTACGGCGTCCTGCCCGGCAACTCAAAATCGAGCTGGATTTCCATGCTCCCGATCTTTGCCGGTTACGCCGTCCTGTACTTCTTCACCTTCCGCTTCTTCATCCTGAAATGGGATTTGAAGACGCCGGGTCGTGAAGAAGGCGATGAAGAGATGAAGATGGTCTCGAAAGACGACTATCGCAAAGCTACCGGCGTCGGCGTTGCGGGCGGCGGAGCAGCTCCCGCAGGTCTTCCTGCAGACTTCGATGTCAAATCCGCAAACATTCTCGTCGGTGTCGGCGGCGTCGACAACGTCACCGAGATCGATTGCTGCGCGACTCGCCTTCGTTTGACTCTCGTCGACGGAAGCAAAGTCGATGAAGCAAAACTTAAATCCACCGGCGCGGGCGGCGTTGTTCTTAAAGGCAATGCCATCCAAGTCATTTACGGTCCGAGCGTTACCATCGTCAAGGCGAACTTTGAAGAATTCGTCGAGGCGATCCGCGAGGGCAAGATCGATCGCGCCATGGCAGAACAGGCCGGCGGCGGCGGTGCGGCTCCGGCTCCTGCGGCGGCAGAGCCCGAGAAGCCCAAGATGAAAGACGCGATCCTCGGCTCGCACGAGATCGGTCACATGATGCTCATGAACGAAGTTCCCGATGCGGCGTTCGCCTCTCGTGCAATGGGCGACGGCGCGGCTGTTGAGCCTACCGAAGGCAAACTCTTTGCTCCGGCGGACGGCACCATCAACCTCGTGTTCCCCACCAATCACGCGGTCGGCATGGTCACCGACGACGGCACGGAACTGTTGATGCATATCGGTATCGACACCGTCAAGCTCAACGGTCAGCACTTCAAAGTCGAAGTCCAACAGGATCAAAAAGTCAAGCGCGGCGATCTCCTCGTCACCTTCGACATCGATGCGATCCATAAAGCAGGCTATCCGGTCACCACACCGCTCATCGTCGTCAACACGCCGGCGTATTCCACCATTCGCCCGCTCAAGACCGGCGACGTCAAGCCTGAAGACGACTTCCTCGAAGTCCTCGGATAATTCATTGACATTTATCTGATTTAAGTTTAATCTTACAATACGCCGTTCGTTTCTCGCGCGGGCGGCGCAATGCTTCAACACCTTCGACCGAGCGGTTCATCAGCGGTCGGAGGTGTTTTCTTATTGACAACCGGCGAGCGATAATCAATAATACGATTGATTTGTCGAAAGGAGTTTGATCAATGGAAAATTACAGCGTGGCGATCAGTTTTAAAGACGCGCTCGGCTATATCGAATACGATGATGAGCAGAAATCGGCGACGGTTGTGCTCGGCAACGATGAAGGAAAAAAGCTCGCGGAAGATTTTCTGCATACGATTCACGACATTTTGATTCCGCACGAGACATTGCTCGACTTCACGCGCGAGGCGATCGATCCGCTCGCGAGCCTCGGCAATTTCAAAGTTGCCTTGACGAAGTTGTGGGAGGCGACGGGCATTCACGTTGATTGGAGCCGTCCGGTTGATTATGTCAAACAGCATCCGCACTATTGAGGCAATGCATAATGCATAATGCGTAATGCGTAATTGAAGGTTCGGAAGTTTGGTTTTTAATTACGAATTACGAATTACGAATTACGCATTGAATAATGCATAATGCGTAATGCGTAATTGGAAAAACGGGAGTGACGATCTTTTGATTATGAATTACGAATTACGAATTACGAATTATTCCTTCAGGAGCGGGCGAGAGTTGTCGCTCGGCAAAAAAACTCTCGTCATGGGCATTTTGAATGTCACGCCGGATTCTTTTTCCGACGGCGGGTTGTGGTTTAATCCCGACGACGCCGCTCGGCATGTCCGAGAGATGATCGACGACGGCGCGGACATCATCGATATCGGCGCGGAGTCGACGCGTCCGAGTGCAACTCCGATCGGTGCAGAAGAAGAGCTCGCGCGTCTCGAAAAAATTCTGCGCGTCGTCCGCGATTGCCCCGTGCCGATCAGCGTCGACACTTACAAAGCGTCTGTGGCAGCGGCGGCGATCGATCTCGGTGCGGATTTCATCAACTGCGTGCATTGCGATCGATCGATGCTCGAAACTGCCGCGCGGCTCGACGTACCGATCATCATCGCGCATGATCAGCCTTCGGATGTGGCGGGATTTTTCGCGCGAATGAGTGCGCTCGCCCATGAAGTCGGACTCGATCGGAAGAATTTGATTTTCGATCCGGGCATCGGCTTCGGCAAAAGTCAGCAAACCAATTTAATGATCGTTCGGCAATTGGAAAATCTTCGGCAATACAGACCGCTGATGCTCGCGGTAAGTCGCAAGTCGGTGATCGAGTACGCGCTCGGGCTTCCGGTCGATCAACGAGATGAGGCAACGGCGGAAGATACATGAACGGAGCCATGAGCAGCGAGACGACGCTG
>CALGGX010000435.1 GCA_937916025.1 uncultured Selenomonadales bacterium | reverse complement strand
AAGAAAAACCGGCAATCATCACAATGAAAAACGACAACAAGGCGAATCCCAAGATCACAACCAACTTCTCGAGCGTAAAGCCGAAATAATTATCCCATTTGAATTTAAAATCTATGACGATCTCACCTCCGTTTCGAGCGGAAGATCAAATGGTTTTCTCGCCGCGGTCGATCGTCTTGATTCTGTACACGCCGGTTGCGAGATCGATCTGAACCGTGCGTCCGTAATTGCCGCCGGTATCTTCGGCGATAACGCGAATGCCCATGCGCGCAAGGATTTTTTTGACGGCTTCGGCATTTCTCGTGCCGACGCGCATAATATCGGTGGCATTAGAGAACGCGAACATCTGCGCGCCGCCGGCGATCTTTGCCACGAGGCGAGATTTGCTCGCGCCCATTGCCAACACGTCATTGAGCATGTCGGGCAGACCGGTATCGGCAAATTTCGCCCGCTTGTCGGACGAGCGCGCTTGATTGCTGTCGGGCAACATGATGTGCAGGAGTCCGCCCACTTTCAATTGCGGGTCGTAGAGAGAAACTCCTATGCATGAGCCCAAACCATAGCTGATAAGAGAAGACGGACTGCGCCCAACCTTGTAATCAGCCATGCCGACTCGGATAAGGCTTGCCATATTACTCAACTCCTACCGCTTGGATTATCGTGCCGAGCGAACCCGGGTCGGGGACAAGGAAGAAATGACCGTTGATACCGTCATCTTCCGCGAGAAATTCCGTTTCGATCACGAGTGCCTGATCGCCCATTTGACCGAGCTGCACAAGCACGACATTTAAAATTGCGCCCGCCATATCCATTGCAAGGGCGGGGATTGACGGCAACATTGCAATGTGCGTGAAATTGAAAAATGCATTGAGATATGCGCCGGAGAGAATGTTGCCGATCTCCATCAAAGCCGATTCATCCATGAAGTCGAGTTTTTTCGTCGTGCCGTGTTCGCGCCCCATCAGCGTGTCGACGAGATAAAACGCGCTTTTTTGCGGCAGGAGGAAGAGAATGTTGCTCGGAGCCTTGCCGTAGACTCTCAAAAAGACGCCGACGACGATCATATCCGGACCGCCGACGAGATCGGGCACGTCCTCAATCGGAACGAGCGCGACCTTCGGAACATGCATGTCAATTCGCTTGTTGATGATCTGCGAGAGAGCCGTGGCGGAGTTTCCTGCGCCGACATTTCCAATCTCGCGGAGTGCATCGAGCTGTATCGGAGTTAAATTCAATCCATCAGTCATTAAACGACACCTCTGAAATATTGATCCCGCCCGCCCGCGAAGGGCAAGCCCTTCAAATTCTGTTGCAAATTATGTTATCGTTGAAATTCGATGCGAATGTTGCATCAAGGCAAGCCGACTATTTCTTCGAGATTGAGCATAATCACGAGCCGCCCGTCGATATTGCCGATGCCGCTCAAGAATTTGCTGATATCGGTTTTGTCGACCGCTTTTTTCGGATCGACGAGTTTTGATTTGATTGTCAAAACTTCGGTCACGGCGTCGACGAGCATACCGACCGGCAATTCGCCGACCATGACCGTTACGATGCGCGTATCGTCCGTGTAAGGCGTCTGTTCGAGCCCGAGACGTTTTTTCAGATCGATCACCGGCAGGACGCTTCCGCGCAAATTGATCACGCCTTGAATGTAATTTGCCGAAAACGGCACGCGAGTGATGTCGACAAGATTGCGAATTTCCTGCACTTGAAAGATGTTGACGCCGTACTCTTCATCGCGAAGTTTGAAGGCCACCACTTGCAGCCCTTCCATTTCCTCGGCGTCGTCATTCATCGGATTATTGGCTACGCTTTCTTTTGCCATATATCAGTCACCTCTCTATCAGTTGAGCATTGTCGCAACGTCGAGAATGAGTGCAACTCTTCCGTCGCCGAGCACCGTCGCGCCCGAGAACATCTTCAAACCCATGAAAAGGTTGCCGAGCGTCTTGATGACGATTTCCTGTTGCCCGATCAGCTTGTCAACGACGATGCCCGCTTTCGACTCGCCCGCATGCACCACAACAACGAAAATTTCATCGAAGTCTTTCACGTGCGGAACCGCGAGCGTCTGCTCCATTCTGATGATCGGAATAATCTCGCCGCGCAACACGATCACTTCTTTGTTCTGAACCGTCTTGATATCTTCCGGTTTGATGTTGATCGTGCTGTCAATCGAGCCGAGCGGAATGGCATACATTTCTTCCTGCACCTGCACGAGCATTGCCTGAATGATCGCCAGCGTCAACGGCAGTTTGATCTTGAACACGGAGCCTTCGTTGACTTTCGTCTCGACGTCGACGTGACCGCTCAGCGACTCGATCTTCGAGCGCACAACGTCCATGCCGACGCCGCGTCCGCTGATATCGGATATTTTCTCTGCCGTCGAAAAGCCCGGCAGGAAGATGATCCGCACCGCATCCTGATCATCCATTTTGTTGACTTCTTCTTGAGTGAAGAGCCCTTTCTCGACGGCTTTGCGCCGAATGACTTCGGCGTCGATGCCTTTGCCGTCATCGGTAACCATAATGACGACGTTATTTCCTTCGTGGCGGGCGATAAGTCCGACTTCGCCGACGCGCGGTTTGCCCTTTTGCTCGCGAACATCCGGCATTTCGACGCCGTGATCGAGCGAGTTGCGGAGCAAATGCATGATCGGATCGCCGATCTCGTCGATAACCGTACGATCGAGTTCGGTCTCTTCGCCTTCGATTGTAAGATTGATTTCTTTGTTGAGTTCTTTCGTAACGTCACGCACCATGCGCGGGAAGCGGTTGAACACTTGACTTACGGGAACCATGCGGACTTTCATGACGATGTTTTGAAGATCGGTCGTCACGCGATCCATCTGTTCGAGCGTCTCCGTCAATTCCGAGAGACGATGCGTCTGACCGATTTGCTCGAGCCGGACTTTGTTGATGACCAACTCGCCCATCAGATTCATCAATGTATCAAGTTTGTCGATATCGACGCGGACGGATTGACTGGCGTGCGCTTTTTTCTGAGCGGCGGCGGATTGTGCGGGAGCGGCTTTTGCCGGTGCGGAAGCAGGTTTTGCC
>CALGGX010000434.1 GCA_937916025.1 uncultured Selenomonadales bacterium | reverse complement strand
CTTCACGTTCAACTTCGCGACCTAAAGAGTAGCCTTTTTTAGCCGCCTGCCGTAAATCGACGGAAGTAATATTTTTCTTCTTTTTCTTGGGAGCTTTTTTAGCTGGTTTATCCTGTAATTCATCAAGATACCTGTCAATGTCAGCAATTTCGGTCTCGTGATTTTCGCTGGTTCTGGATAACAGAAAGTCTTTACGGTCCTTCAGATAATCGATAGTCCCCTTAGAGCAGAAAGCGGCAAGGAGAGCGTCCAGAGTATCTTCATTAACTTGAATGGAAGGTTGAACGTCCTCAAAGAGTTTATAAGTTCTTTGGGCATATTCGAGCCACTCAGTGAATTTCTGAAGGCTTGAAGCAGTAACTTCACCCGTAGAATTATCGATGTCCGGAGCAAAATCCGTAGGAAACATAGATGCGAGTTTGTCAGCAAGGAACCCGCTTCTTTGGATTATTTTAGGAAAGGGATTGGAGGAGAAGAGTTTATCAACAACAAGCATCGTTGGTGTTTATGGTTGGGCGATTGTACCCCTGCTCAATTACGCAAGATGCCGCATTGTCTTGAAAGAGCGAGGTTGGTTCAAGAATATCGTCTGTCAAGCAAACGTGCATCCACCATCAAATTAGCCGACAGGCCGACGAGATTCCAAACAGAGAACATGCCCGACACCAATTTCATCGTCATTCCCGAAGTTACATCCGGCAATCGAAAATACATTCCGATGGGATTTATGACGCCCGACGTACTCTGTAGCAATAAATTGAAGTTAATGCCGAATGCCGAGCTGTTTCATTTCGGCGTGTTGACTTCGATTGTTCATATGGCGTGGATGCGCGTCGTTTGCGGACGGCTCGGAACGGGCTACGATTATTCGGCGTTCATCGTGTACAACAATTTTCCATGGTGCGCGCGTTCGGAGCGGATTGAAAAGACGGCGGCGAGGATTTTGGAAGTGCGCAAACAATTCGGCGATCGCTCTCTCGCTTCTCTTTACGACGAGTCGACAATGCCGAAAGAACTCCGCGCGGCGCATCTCGAAAATGACAACGCCGTGCTCGACGCTTACGATTTTGCTCATGATCTGTCGGAAGCGGAGATTGTTTCGCGATTGATGGAACTGTATCTGCATTTGACTCAATAAGAATTGCCGACACCGGCATTTTTTTTTGCCGAAATTTCTGTTGACAAAATGCCGATCGTCTGCTATTTTCAAAAGCAAAAACGAAAAAAAAAAAACGAACTGTCAAGGGAGTTTTCTTTTGTCGTGTTGAAATCACAATTGGATTTTTTAAAAGTCGCGCCGTATTCGTTGGATCATGACGAAAAATCCGCGCGGCTGAAACAATTTCTGAATGAACTGACTCGTTGGCATTACGACAACTCGGCGGAATATGCGGCGGTGTTGAATGCGCTCGGTTGCGCGCCGAATGATGATGCCGAGCTCGAATTGAGCGAGTTGCCGTTCCTGCCCGTGCGGCTGTTCAAGGAATTTGAGTTGCCGAGCGTGCCGCGAGATCGGATCGTCAAGACCATGGTCTCGTCCGGAACGAGCGGACAGACGCCGTCGAAAATTTTTCTCGACAGCGAGACCGCCCGAGCGCAATCGAAATGCTTATCTCACATCATCGGATCGTTCATCGGAGGCAAACGCCTGCCGTTGATCATTCTCGACTCCGAGCTCGTCAAAAAAGATCGGCGAATGGCGTCCGCGCGCGGAGCCGGCATCATCGGCTTTTCCATGTTCGGTCGCGACGTCTTTTACGCGCTCGACGAGAACATGCAGTTGAAGCTCGATGAACTCCGCGCTTACATCGGAAAACATCGCGGCGAGAAAATCATGTTGTTCGGCTACACTTACATGATTTGGCAGTACTTTCAAAAGGAGCTTCGTCGGCAAAACATCAGCCTTGATATTGACGACGGCATTTTGTTTCATACCGGCGGTTGGAAAAAAATTCTTTCCGAACGCGTCGCTCCGCTCGAGTACAACCGAATTCTGCAAAGCGTTTGCGGAAATGTCACCGTCCATGATTATTACGGCATGACCGAACAACTCGGCTCGGTTTTCGTCGAATGCGAGCACGGTCATAAGCATTGCTCGATCTATTCCGATATTCTGATTCGCGATCACAAAGATTTTCATGTCCGAGAGCACGGCGAAATCGGATTGATCGAATTGATGTCGGTTCTGCCGTCGAGTTATCCGGGGCATATCATCCTGACAGAAGACGAAGGCAGAATTCTCGGCGAAGACGATTGCCCTTGCGGGCGGCTCGGAAAATATTTCGAGATACTCGGACGCGTCAAAAACGCCGAAGCCAGGGGGTGCAGCGATACTTATGGCAGATGAAGTGAAATATCTTGTCGGCGGTGAGATTGCCGAAGTCAAACCGTTGCCGCCGTTCGACGAAGTCGTCTGCAATTTTTTAGCCGAAGTCTCCGAAGAAATTTTCCGCGATAAAGAATGCAAACCGTATTCGGATATTACTGCGGTTGCGTTTTGGTTTCGGCGCGGCAACGTCATGCGATTGAAAAAGCATCGCGCGGACGACTTCATTCGACTCGGGCGCGGCATTGCGTTTCACATTACGCCGTCAAATATTCCGGTGCAATTCATCTTCTCTTATGCCTTCGGATTGTTGTCGGGCAACGCAAACATCGTTCGCGTCACGTCAAAAGAATTTCCGCAAATCGATCTGCTCTGCAATGTGCTCAACCGAGTGCTGTCGAGAGAAGAATTTTCTGCCGTTCGGAAATTGACCGGCATCGTCCGCTACGGTCGCGAGAGTGGAATGACGGCAGAATACTCGGCGAAATGCAATGTCCGATTGATCTGGGGCGGCGACGAAACGATTGCCGATATCAGAAAAAATCCGTTGCCGCCGCGCGGAATTGATATCACTTTTGCCGATCGGTATTCGATTGCATTTCTGAATTCCGATGCCGTGTTGCGAGCATCCGACGCCGAGCTCAATCGGCTCGCGAAGAATTTTTACAATGACACTTTTTTAATGGATCAAAATGCATGCTCGTCGCCGCAATTGATCTTGTGGTCGAAAGACGGCTCCGAAGATTCGGCTAAGGAAAAATTTTGGGGCGCGGTCGAGCGCATCGTTCGCGATCAATATGATTTGACGGCGTCGGCGGCTTCGGAAAAGTACACGGATTTTTGTCGAAATGCAATCCGTTTTGCCGACTCCGGCGAGTTGATTCGTCATGACAATTACATTTACCGCGCGAAAGTTCGGCAACTGTTTGAAGGCATTGAAAACCTTCGCGGCAAGTTCGGGCTGTTTTACGAGTTTGACATCAATGATCTTTCGGAGCTTGACGGCGTCGTGTCGGAAAAATTTCAGACGTTGACATACTTCGGCTTCGAGCCGCGCGGCTTGGCATCGACAGTCGCCGAAAATTCGTGGCTCGGAATCGATCGCATCGTTCCGATCGGCAAGGCACTCGATTTGATTGACATATGGGACGGCTTTGATCTGATCAATGAAATGTTGCGAATATTGCAAAGCAGAGTTCTTTGTGACAAGTTTGGCGTACTTGTCGAGTTTTGAAGAAACTGCTGTAAAAAAGTATTTGCAGGCGTACAAAAAAATGACAGTTTCTAATCCGGATGATGTTGAAGGTTATATGGGACTGGCTTTATGTTATTTGCAGATGGGAACTTACCCATTGGCGTTAAAAGGCTTTCAAAAGATTGTTGATGATTTTCCTGATGTAGCATTGGCTTATTATTATGAGTCGCTGGCGATTATAGCGGGTCGTCGTATAAAAATAATGCCAATGAATGATGTAAAAAAGATAGTAAACTTGTTGAATACGGCAATTCAAGTTGACGATTCTTGCGGTATAGCGAAAATCCTTTTGGGGGTGCTCGTCTATGATTACTATAAACTTAATAAAATGAAATATGGTGGTCAATCATCTCAAGAATTGATCGAAATGGGTGTGAATGATGGAGTTGATGATGGAGAACTTA
>CALGGX010000433.1 GCA_937916025.1 uncultured Selenomonadales bacterium | reverse complement strand
CCGTCAGAGGATACAGCGCGACTTTGACGATGATCGTCAACAGAATTATTGCGAGTCCGTAGCTTCCGAATCCGAATTGCGCCGTCAAATTGTAAAGCACTTCCATCAAAAAGTGCAGGACATTTTCGATCGGCTCAAAAATTGAACTGAAGATGCCGGGTTGCATCGGCTCCAAAAAATCACCTGCTTTTATATCAGATCGCCGTTCACTTGAGCGGGTCGTAGCCGCTGCCGCCGAACGGGTGACATTTCAAAATGCGTTTGACTGCCAAAATTCCGCCGCGCCACGCGCCGTACTTTTCAACAGCTTCGAGCGCATATTCCGAGCATGTCGGGATAAATCGACACGTCGGCGGTTTCATCGGCGAGATCCACGCCCGATAGAATTGTATCAGCCCGATAAAAATCGCCTTCATCGTTTCAAAATCTTTGCTCGAGCGCAGAGTTCCCGAAACGCTTCGCTCACGACGTTGCTCTTTGCTTCGACGAGCGTCTTTCGCCCGACCAGAATGATCGCGTAATCCGCGCGGATTTCGTGCTGAAACAGTCGATATGCCTCGCGCAACATTCGCTTCACTCGATTGCGAACGACCGCGCCGCCGAGTTTTTTTCCTGCCGCAAAGCCCACGCGCCCTTCCAAGCCGTCCGAGCGCAAAACGTACAGCACCATCTTGCCGTTCGCGTACGAGCGTCCGTGATTATACACCGCAGCGAACTCTCGCTTGCCTCGGAAGATCATCTCTCTTGGCAATTCGTACAATCGCATCGAACCTTTCTGCATTACAGGAAAAAAGGCCGCCCGTTCAGCAGCCTTGCACGTTTTTTATGCGGTCAGTCTCTTTCTGCCGCGCGCGCGCCGCCTCTGAATTACTTGACGACCGCCCAATGTTTTCATTCTCGCGCGGAAGCCATGATTCTTCTTGCGCCGATGAGTATTCGGTTGAAACGTTCTCTTCATCTATATACACCTCCGTCAATGGCAAAACAAATCAACAGCAAAGATTATAGTCGAGCGGCTTTTGACTGTCAAGAATTTTTGTCTCGACGATCACTTCAAATTAACGCGCTCGTTGATCTGCGCGAGCCGCTGTTTCTCGAAGAAATCATC
>CALGGX010000432.1 GCA_937916025.1 uncultured Selenomonadales bacterium | reverse complement strand
TCGTGATGCTTGAGGCGCGTCGCTTGCACAATGCCCAGACGACCGCGCGCGCCGCTCCGCCCGCTCCGAGAATTACTGCGCGGCAATCGTCGAGCATAAAACCGGCTTTGACCAAAGACATGTGGAAACCGTACGAGTCGGTGTTGTAGCCGGTGAGACAAACGCCGACGTTGACGACCGTGTTGACCGCGCCGATCAATTTCGCATCGGGATCGATTGAGTCAAGGAATTGCATCACGGAAGATTTGTGCGGGATGGTGACGTTCCAACCGCGGAAGTACAGCGCGCGAAGTCCGTCGAGCGCGGGAACGAGTCTGCCCGGCGGAATCGGAATTGCAATGTAAGAGTAATCGACGCCTGCTGCTTCGATTGCCGCCGCCTGCATGATCGGTGAAAGTGTATGCTCGATCGGCCAGCCGATGATGCCCAAGTTTTTTGTTTTGCCCGATATCATTCAAAATCACTCACTTTCAATTGAGTTTTTCAAACGACATTATACAACGAAAACTTCTCAACGGCAATTAATTTGCGTATTGCACAGATAAGCCGCCAATATTGACTGTCAACACTACAGAAATTAATATCGGCACCGATGACGACAACGGCGTGAAAAAACGGGAGGATAACCTCCCAAATTTTTTTCGGAAATAAATTCATTCGTGCTGTTTGCGTGTCTCGTAGAGCAAACTCATTTTCATTTCGTAATAATCCGGCGTCATGTCGAGATAATGATGATGCGGATTTTCAAATCGCTGTTCTTCCTGCCAAATCTCATGTTCAAGCTGGTGGCGAACGTAATCTTTGATCTCGCCGAGTTTCGGCAACTCTTCAGTCCGATGCCCGTCTTTGACGTACAATCGAAGCAAATTCTTTGCCGTGCAACCGACAAACGAGCGATTTTTCCACGGCTTGACGGGATCGACATATCGGAACGGACCGGTCATGTCAACCGCCTCTCCATGCAATGCAATCATGTCTGCGACCGCCTGCCCGTCCGGATTGTAAACGCGATATACATCTTTCAGCCCCGGGTTGGTAATCTTCTCGACATTTTCCGAAACCTTGATGCGCGGCGAGAATGTATCGCCTTCCCCGACTGCCGCGATTTTGTAAACCGCACCGAAGACCGGCTCCGAACGCGCCGTGATCAATCGCTCGCCCACGCCGAAGCTGTCAATCGCCGCGCCTTGACTCAACAGCGATGAGATCGTGAACTCGTCCAAACTGTTTGACACGACGATTTTGCAATCGTTCAACCCGGCATCGTCGAGCAACGAGCGGACTTTTTTCGACAGATATGCCAAATCGCCCGAGTCAATCCTGACACCTTTCAATCGTTTTCCGCGCGGCTCGAGTACTTCCTTTGCAACTCGAATCGCGTTCGGAATGCCGGAATGGATCACATCATAAGTGTCGACGAGCAACAGCGTCGCGTCGGGATAAACCTCGGCATATTTTTTGAATGCCTCGAACTCACTGCCGAAATACATCACCCAACTGTGCGCCATGGTGCCGTTGACGGGGATGCCGAACATTTTTCCGGCAGAGACGGTTGCCGAGCCGTTGACTCCGCCGATGAATGCCGCGCGCGCGCCGTAAGTTGCCGCGTCCATGTTATGCGCCCGCCGCGCGCCGAAGTCGGAAACAAATCTGCCCTCCGCCGCCCGGACAATCCGACGCGCTTTCGTTGCAACCAGCGATTGATGATTGACTTGCGTCAAGATCGCCGTTTCGATCAATTGCGCGTCGAGCAGATCGGCAACAATTGTCATGAACGGTTCGTTCGGATACATGATCGTTCCCTCGGGGAAGGAATAAATATCTCCGTGGAAGCGAAAGTTTTCGAGATACGACAGAAATTCGTCGCTGAAAAGATTCAAGTTCCTGAAGAAGTCCACATCATCGGCATCGAAATGCATGTTCTCGACATACTCGATGATCTGCTCGAGCCCCGCGAAGATCGAAAAGCCTCCGCCGTCGGGATTGCGTCGATAGAACACGTCGAAGGCAACGCGCCGATTGGTGTCGCCGCATTGGAAGTAGCCGTTCGCCATTGTCATTTCATACAAATCCATGACCATGCTGATGTTGCGTTTGTCGAATTGAGTCACGTCAAGCCCTCCGCAATCGAATATCTGAAATTACTTTTTATCGGGAATGGGAATGTCAATCGCCGTTGCCTTCTTGACTTCCTTCGGCAACTCGATCGACGCTTTTTTGTCGGCGGCGAAATACGTCGTGTAGGCTTTAAATTCGCTGTAATACGCGAGCGATTCCAAAATCGGCGTGATCATTTCATTCACATCCGAATTCTGATCATTCAATGCGGCGCGCGCCGTTCCCTGAATGACGCCCGTCAGATTGATTGAAAATGTATTCGTCTGCCATGTATTTTTATCGACCGTCCAAGTGCATTGCACGTCGGTGTTGTTGAGTCCCTGCGTCAAGTATTTCAGAAATTGGTCGCGAGATTTGCGCTCTTTCTCATTCAACTCCGCGTCGTTTTCCGAAAAGGCTTCGGTGAAATACTTTGTCAACGCCGCTTCATCCAAATCCAATCGCATGGTGCGTTGAGTTGCCGTCTCCTGCAAAATCTCCGCATTGCGGACAAGTGAGATCATTTTTTGAATGTCTTCATCGGATCTGCCGATTGCCTCGACGGCGGCTCCGGAAGATTTCGGCGGCGAGATTTTTTTCCATTCGTTGCCGAGTTGAAAATACAACGTCGCATTTTTTTTCGACCGATCAATGTAAAACGGAACATTAAAAGGCATGTTGTTGCCTTGAGCGTCGGTTGCAAGGAGAGTGAATTTGCCGCGAATGCGCGTCTCGTTTTCTTTGCGGAAAATGCCTTGAAAATCGACATCAGCCTTCATCGACGGCGTGAAAAACATGATCTGCTCGCGAAACATTCTGCCGTCATGCAGATTGTTTGCAGTCATGGCTTCGCGGAAGGCGTCCATGGCCGATTGATCCGCCGCGCTTGCCGCGCCTCCGAACAGAAGTGTCGAGCACACTGCCATCGACAGTACGGAACGCTTCAGCGATCGAAAATTTTTCATTGCGGTTCCTCCTGCCACAAAAATTTTTTTGCCGATTATATCACGAGACGAATTGCCATGCCACAAAAAATTTTTGCCTGCCGTTGAAAAAATATGCTATGATCAACGATATTCAGAATGATGTTTGAAAACGGTTTTTTGCAGGGAGAATGACAATGAACATTATCGACAGAGTTTTTCGCAGTCTGCACAACACCCGAATTTCTACGAAGATCATGATGATATACGTTGCCGCGTTCGCCGCGCTGGTGTTCGCGACCAACATTCTCGCGTGGTTTGCGGTCTCTTACGGCATGTATTTGCAAGCCGAAAACAGTTTGCAATACAGCATGGAGCATACGAAACAGTTGCTTGAGGACATCGAAAAAAATTCCAATTTCAATGTCGACTCGGTACGCGATCCGTTGACGCCGGGCACGGTGCTTCGCGTCGTTGACGAAGAAGGCAACGTCTTCATCGACACGGACGCGCGATATCTTTCGATTGATGATTTCGATGCGGGGCTTCTCGAGCATCCGCCGGTTTGGAGCAATGAAGAAATGGAAGTTGCCGAGATCGGACATTCGCTCGTCTACCGTTCGCAAATGCAATTCACTCACGCGAAGCAAACCGTGACGTTGTATTTTTTCAAGACGATCATTCCGGACGTGACGCTCTACGAAAAGCTCCGCAACATATTGCTGGCGATTGCGGTGATCGGATTGTTTGCGGCAGGCATGTCCGGCTATGTCGTAAGCAAACGCATTTTGAAGCCGATCAGCGATATGACGCGAACGGCGCACAACATTGCAATCGAAAACATGGGAAGTCGGATCGAACTGCCGCCCGCCGAAGACGAACTTTCCGAACTCGCAAAGACATTCAACAGTATGCTCGATCGATTGCAGGCGGGTATCGCACAACAGCAGAGATTTGTTTCGGACGCCTCTCATGAATTGCGCACGCCGGCAACCGTCATTCGCGGATATTCCGATCTGTTGTCGCGCTGGGGCTCGCGCGATCCCGAAATTCTGAAGGAAGGCATCGAGGCAATTCAAGCCGAGTCCGAGAACATGCAACAGCTGATCGAACAATTGTTGTTCCTCGCGCGCGCGGATCAACGTCGACAGCCGCTCAAACCGACGATGCTCGAGCTGTCGAAACTGGTCGGCGAAGTCGTCAATTCACTCGAATTGGTGACGACGACTCATACAATTGAACTTGCGCGAAACGACAGCGGCACGATTTTTGCCGATAAAGTGACGATGCGGCAGATGCTTCGGATATTCCTCGACAATGCGATCAAATACACGCCGAAGGGCGGCAAGATCACGGTAACGT